>JAYEPE010000059.1:0-21165 GCA_034723735.1 Campylobacterota bacterium
GAATAGAGAAAGGAGTAGAACGAGGATTAAAAGAAAAAAGTTTTGAAATAGCAAAAAATCTCCTAGATATTTTAGATGATGAAACTATTGCAGTGAAAACTGGACTGAATCTTAAAGAAGTTGCTCGCTTAAGAGAGTAAAATAAAGGGCCAAATATTTTTATATAAAGATGGTATTGAAGTTGGGTTTATTTGGATTTCTCTATTAGATGTCCTTTAACTAGGTATAATTCCTTCACAAAAACTTTTCTCACTTGGAAGGATTAATATGAAGATAGCCATTATGGGTGCGATGCCTGAAGAGATAGCGCCAATATTAGAAAAAATTGGTGAATATACCACAACACAATATGCTAAAAATACCTATTATGAAGGTGTATATGGCGGGCATGAGTTGGTGGTAGCTTACTCTAAAATTGGTAAAGTGTTTTCAAGCTTAACTGCAACAACTATGATAGAAAAATTTGGTGCTCAAGTACTGCTTTTTAGTGGTGTAGCTGGAGGTATTAGTTCGGAGCTAAATATTGGTGATTTGATTGTAGCGACTGCATTATGTCAACATGACCTTGATATTACTGCCTTTGGACATCCTTTTGGATTTGTTCCTGAGGGAGCACAGTTTATACAGACGGATAAAAGATTGCTTGAAGTTGCTAAAGATGTTGCTAAAGAGATGGATGTAACATTAAAAGCAGGTGCTATTGCTACAGGAGATCAGTTTGTTCACTCACAAGAACGTAAAGATTGGATTGAGACAACTTTTAAAGCTGATGCCTTAGAGATGGAGGGAACATCAGTAGCTGTTGTCTGTGATGCTTTAGAAGTACCTTTTTTAATTCTTCGTGCGATTAGTGATACGGCAGATATGGATGCAAGTTTTAATTTTGAAGAATTTTTAGAGAGTTCTGCTAAAGTGAGTGCTCAATTTATTATGAAAACGGTAGATAAAATTTAATTGAAAACATCTATTAAACTCTCCAAAAAAATTATGACGCAGTTGGGTAAAACCAATGCAGAGTTTGAACTTGTTCAAGAGGGTGATAAAATCCTTGTTGGTCTTAGTGGTGGAAAAGATTCGCTCACGCTTATCCATGCCTTAAAAGAGCAACAACGTCGTGCTCCTTTTAGTTTCGAATTTATAGCTGTTACGGTCTCTTATGGTATGAATGAAAATTTTGATCTCTTAAAAGAGCATTGTAAAAAACATAATATTACTCATGAAATTTATGATACTAATATCTATAGTGTTGCAGAAGATAAAATTCGTAAAAACTCCTCATTTTGTAGCTTTTTTTCTCGTATGCGTCGTGGTTCACTCTACAGTGCAGCAGAGAAATATGACTGTAATAAGGTGGCTCTAGGGCATCATCTTGATGACGCGGTAGAGAGTTACTTTATGAATATGATATACAATGGTCAAATGCGCTCACTCGCTCCAAAATATAGAGCAGGAAATGGCTTAATTGTTATTCGTCCGCTTATTCAAATGCGTGAACGCCAACTCGCCGCTGCCGCAATTGATAATAACATGCCTACTATTGGTGATGAGATGTGCCCCTCAATGCGTTTTGACATTAAAATGCCTCACGCACGAGAGAGTATGAAAAAAATGCTAGCAGGAATGGAAGAGCAGTTTCCTAATATTTTTGTAACTATTAATGCGGCATTTAAAAATATTTCAGATGAGACTTTTTTTGATAAAGAGCGCTTTGATATTTAGTGTGTGTCTATACTTATTTTTTTTCATTTTGAGATTCATCACGCAAACTTTCAAAAAGTTCAATAATACGTTCTTGATAAATAGCAGTTTCTTCATCACTATGACATTCAATTAAGTTATGAAGTAGTGCTGTATTAATTTTTTTGCTATAGCGTGGTATATCTTTTAAATCACGTAAAATTTCTTCAATAAGCATATCGCTATCAAGACCATTTTTATCTAATACTTTATCAACATACTCTCTGACCGTATATTCTAGTGAGTCGGCACGTGTCTCATCATCATAAATAATCATACCTGCATCTCGAACGGCTTTATATTCACATTCGCCTGCTGAAGCATTTGCTGCGATTATAACGGCAAAAAGTTTAGCTCGAAATTCTAAGGAGTTATGATGATATAAAAAAACTTCACGAAATGCATTGATAAAGTGGTTCTTCATTCTCTTGCCAAGGCTCATCTTGAGTTCCTCTATATTTAAATCGTGCTATTATATCATTTTTGAGAAAAGGGATGATTTGAAAAGCACAATATTTTTATTTTTAGTTATGATTTTTTTGAGTGGATGTGAAAAAAAAATTCAAGCACCACAGCATCAAAAGGCATGTAGTGAATTTTATGATTTAAAAGCTGAACAGTGTGATACTTTAGAGACTTTAGTGACAAAGTTAGAGCCTTATAGTGTTATTTTTATTGGAGACCATCATGACTCTAAAAACTTACATGTAAGGATTGCTGCAATCATTAAAAGTTTGCAAAAACGAGGCTATAGTATTGCTTTAGCCAATGAGTGGTTTACTCCTGATGATAATGCACTTTTAGATCGATATAATCTAAAAACTATCCATCAAGCACCTTTTTTAGAAGCTATACGATGGAAGAAAAAAGCAGGCTATCCTTTTGAAAGTTTTTCACCCATCTATGAAGCAGTTCAAGAAGGTAAAGGGACTCTTTATGGTATTAATCTAAGCACTAAAGAGCGCAAACTTATCTCAGATCAAAACCTAAGTGCTATGACTCCAGAACTTCTAGATTTTCATAATAATCTTGATTTAAATACAAGTTCACATCGGCAATTATTAAAGCCATTTTTTGATTATTGCCACCGTAAAAAAGCAGGAGAAGATGCACTTACATGTAAAGAACGTATGTACCGTGTGCAAGTGGCTTGGGACTCTAAAATGGCGCAAGAGAGTGTGAAATTATCAAAGAAAGTTTTAAAAACTCCTCAAGATAAACTGATTGTCTTTGCAGGAGCCTTTCATCTAAGCAGTCATTTAGGTATAAATATGCGATTTTCAAGACAGAGTGATGCTTTGCATGTAACACTTTTACCATACCCTAAGCCCCAAGAATCTATTGATTTAGGCTATAGTGATTTTGTCTTATTTTATGAGGTGGATGATAAAAATGACTCTAAAAATCCTAAGTAATACACCGCTCGCGCAGACACTTGAGATAAAACAGTCAAAATTTATTGCACATTTAGTACCTTATGATAAATTTGCAACACTTCTTAAAAAACTAAAACAAGAGCATCCCAAAGCACGTCATTTTGTAACAGCCTTTCGTTATTTTAATGAACATGATCAGATTGTTGAGGGGAGTAGTGATGATGGAGAGCCTAAGGGAACTTCAGGCAAACCCTCTTTACATGTAATACAAGGTAATGAGCTTATTAATGTAGCAGTTATTATTGTTCGTTATTTTGGGGGTACAAGATTGGGAACAGGGGGTTTAGTACGTGCATATAGTGAGGCAGTCAATGATGTAGTTGAAGCGAGTGAGCTTGAGCCGTATGAAAAACTTCTTGAATTTAGCTTTACATGTAAGTATCATGATTTGAGTCGGGTTGAGTATTTTTTGGCTCAAGAGGGTGTTGATAGATGTCATAAAGATTTTGGTGCTTGTGAGGTCTCTTGCACTATTGAGGCATCACAAGAGCAATTAAGCACCTTGAAAAGTGCGCTTAATCGTATTGTATTTTTTTGAGTTCGTTGAAATAGACATGACCTAAATAGACCACAAAATAGACCATAGTGAATATAGCAACAAAAGGAATCATTGTGACAAGAAACATCACAAAGGTTTTGAGGCGAATAGAATTTCCCTTGTAAAACATTATCTTTTTATAATCTTCTTTTTTACAGATTGTCGAAGCTACATCAAAATTTAAAAGTCGATGAAAAAAGTAATAAAAAGGGAGATTTATCGCCACGATATTAACAAGAGGTATAAAATAAAAAGGAATTAAAACAAACATCAAAGCAAGCATAATGAGGAGTGTTTTTAGAAAAAACCACATCACTTCAGGTATTGTACCAAAGCCTTGCATCTTTATATCGGGATAATGCCTATCTCGAATTATAGGCAGTATCCACGGGGTTAAAAATCCAATAACAAAGAGTCCAATAGCAATAGAGAGGTACATCATGATAAAAGAGCCTACTGTATAAATCAGAAAACTGATAAGCCATGAAGTAAATGAGTATTGCAATAAAAATGTCATAATGGATGAGCCTGAGAAGAACTGATTGAGCTCCTCGGTATGACTTGTGCCATCAGCATTGAGTGTTGTTTCACTTTGTTGAATCTGGACTTGAGTCTGTGCGAGTTGATCTAAGCCAAAGTCTGCCGCTATAAAAAAGAGACTATACATAACAAGTATCGTAATCATAAAAGGAAATATAGCAAGCTTTAAAATCTCTTTGGTAAAAAAGTCTTGAATGCTTACATGTAAGAGTGTAGGCTCTTTAGTGTTTTCAGCCATTAGATGTGTTCTTCAATGAGTGAAATGACTTTATTGATTTCATCGTCTTCTAGTTTTCCTTCATGCAAGTAGATAAGTTTTCCACTTTTGTCAAAAAGTAACACATTGCTACTGTCATCCGCAATTTCCCACTTCTCTACAAGAATTTTATTTAAGTCTTTTACATAAATAGTATGTGGAAATTTTTCCTGTTTTGCTTCAAGGCTTGAGGCAATAGCAAAATTTGGTAACCATGTTGCTGCCATATTGATAATAGCCACAGAGGCGTAGTTTCCACGGTCAAATGCTTTAGCTTTGAGTGCGTCAGAGAGGGCATTATTGGTATCTTTCTCATCAGGATCAACATAAAAGAGGATATGGACCTTATCTTGGAGCATTTCACTACTCCACGCACTCCCATCAATGCGTCCTCCATTATCTCCTTCGAGTGTTACATGTAAGGGTGCTGAGCCTACTTCTAAAGCGAGAGCCATAAGGGGTGCTAGTAAGAGCGTGAGTGTTTTCTTCATTGTTTACTCCAGAGTTTTTGATTGAGTTGAAGCTCTTGGACAATGCCAACAGCTAAATGTAAAGTCTTAATATACTCCATTGCGGATTTATAATCAAGTAAAGATGAAAATACTGTAGGTTCAAAGAGATCTTTATTGTAGGCAATGGCGATATGAATCTTATCAGATGTGAAAGAGATATAGAGGTCTTGTTTGGAGCGATGTTTAAAATCTACGATACGTTGCATCATACTTGGTGTGAGTATATATCGTGCTTCAATGGGATCACCACCATAGACTACAAAATGCTTTTCAAATTCAATATTATCCATTTTCATCAACTGGCCGTGTTGGGTATTATTTGACTGTACCCAGCCACCTATTAGTGCTCCCAATGTCTTTTCTGCCCTATCAGGAAGTACTAAAGTTGTTGCATGAAAGTGTTTATTAAAATCAGCAACAATAAAAAGCCCTTGAAATAGAGTACGCCAATCATTACTCTCTTTGGATTTTGTAGCCTTATACTGCGCATGAATATCTGAAAATTGAAGAGAAATACCCTCAATAGAACCTTTGACTAAATCATTACCACCAAATCGCTCTGCTTCACGTTTAAAGAGTTTAGAGCGTCTAAAAGTATTGATCGATACGTGTGATGCGGCACGGTAATCTAACTTTTCATCTATAGCTTTGATAAGGGGTGCAATAATGCGAAATTTAAAATTAGTAGCATAATCTTTAATTGAAAGTTTGTAGATGAAAGTACTGATAGCAACGCCAAGAACAGCAATAAAAAAGTGACTATTATGAAAAGAGTTATTGATACTATAAATACCATACATTATGCCCACAAAAAGTAGAATAAGAAAACTAATTCTTATGCTTATTTTACTTTTTATCTTTTTTCGCTCTTCTTCAAGATCGAGTAAATCACCGTGTAAGATATTATAATAATAGTCAGTGAGTTCACTACTGCTTTTCATCCATTAGCTCTTAAAAAGTTCTTTGACATTGATATTTTGACGTTCACTCTCAGATATCTCAAAAACTTCTTTGCGGGTGTATCGCATCCACTGTGCCATAAAGTTTGTAGGAATCATCTCTAAGGCATTGTTATAGTCGGTTACGGCTTGATTGTAAGCACGTCTAGCGGCTGCAATTTGTGCTTCTACTTCATGGAGGGTATTTTGTAGTTGTAAAATATTCTCATTGGCTTTTAAATCAGGATAATTTTCTACTGCAAGCATAATAGAGCCTAAAGCTGAATTCATCTGTGCATCAAGCGCAATTTTTTGCTCATCACTGATATTTGCTTTCATCGCCTGAGTACGAAGCTCAGTAATCTTTTCTAAAATTGAGCGTTCATGTTCCATATATTGCTCAACTGAAGCAACAATATTGGGAATAAGGTCATAGCGTTTTTTCAGTTGCGTATCTACACTGGAAAAAATATTTTCAACTTGATTTTTCTTGTTGATGAGTGAGTTGTACATAAGTACAAGAATAAGAATTATAATACCAATAATAATAAGTAGCGTCATAAAGTAACCTTCTGTAGCTTAGATTTATCATATTATAGTTAAAATTGAAAAATATATAGAATTGGGAGGATAAATATGGAGAAAAAAATAGAACTTTATTATAGCCGACATAATAATCCCAAGGAACAACCTTGAATAAAGTTCTTAATCTTCGTAATAAGATGATTTTTCTCTCTATTGTATCTATGCTTAGTATCTTTTCACTATTGCAATATCAACATAGCAATAGTGTAAGCAAAACAGTGAGGGATGCCGATTATTCTCGTAATTTGCTTCTAATAAAAACATTGCTGCCCATTGTAAGAACGAATCTTGCTTTTGGATTGTTAGATGCCAATCGAGAATATCTTGATGCTATTGTAGAAGATAATATCAATATTATGAAAATAACACTTCACGCTCAAGATGCTCAGCTACTGTATGCATATAAAATTGTTTCTAATGAAGATAGTGATAGATTAAAGAGTTATGAAATTTCTCAAACTATAAGTGATAAAGAGACTCAAGTGCTTTTAGGTGTGATAAAAATACAATTTTCAGATATCTATTTTAGTAGAGTATTGAGTGAAGATAAAAATTTTATGATAAAAATCAGTATTGCTTTTTTTATAATTTTATTTTTTATGCTGTGGGTATTAGGACGTACTTTTGCACCTATGCATCAACTCGTTAAGCAGATTAATGTTTTTGAACCACAAAAAGATAACTTTGAACTTGAGAGAACTTCACTCCATGATGAAACAGGTGTAATGCAAAATGCAATTGTTGATATGATTGAACGTATCGAATTGTACAATAGAGAGTTAATAGAATTAAATCAAACACTAGAAGATAAAATCAATATTCGTACTGCAACTTTAAAAGAAGAAGTAGAAAAAGTAAAAGAACAAGAGAAAATGTTAATTGCTCAATCACGTCTTGCAGCTATGGGGGAGATGATGAGTATGATAGCGCATCAATGGCGTCAACCACTCTCTACAAGTACTCTGATGATTAGTAATTATAAGATTGAAGCACTTCTTGAGGGTAGAGAGAGTGATAAACGAGATGATATTCTTGATAGTATCTCTGATACGATGATCTACCTCTCAGATACTATAGATGATTTTCAGACCTATTTTAAGCCTGAAAAAAAGAGAGCTACATGTGAGCTCTATGGGGTAATGCAACGTGCATATAGCTTTTCAAAGGCACGACTCGATACATATGGAGTCTCTTTAAAGATAGATTGTAGTAAGACCTTACATGTAGAGACATATTTTAATGAGTTAGTTCAAATTATTATTAATATTATCAACAATGCTATTGATGCTATAGAGCAGGTACAAAGCCCCAAAAAAGAGATACATATTGTATGTAAAAATGAGCATCACAAGACTATTATTCAAATCTCTGATAGTGGAGGGGGTGCAGCAGAGGATGTTTTAGAGCATATGTTTGATCCCTATTTTAGTACTAAAGGGAAAAATGGAACAGGATTAGGGCTCTATATGGCTAAAATGATTGTGCATAAGCATATAGAGGGAGAGATTAGCGTTAAAAATATTGAAGGTGGAGCTTGTTTTACGATACGCTTATAGAGTGCGCACTGATAGAGCCACTTGCCCAAGCAAAGTGAAGATTGTATCCACCACGTTCTCCGACAACATCAAGCACCTCTCCTGCAAAATAGAGTCCTTTAGTGAGTTTTGATTGCATACTCTTTGCATCAATATCCTCTGTCGAAATACCCCCACCACTCACTTCTGCATGTTGAAATCCATGAGTATCACTTACATCAAAACGCCACTGTGTTATACAAAAGAGGATCTTTTTTAGTGATTTAGTTGTAATATCAGCACATAAGGTTTGAGAGTCAATCTTACATGTAAAGAGTATATGTGGAACCATTTTTGATGAGATAAGACCAATCAGAAGATGCGAAATGGTGTGATTGTGAAGTTTTTTTAGCAGTTTTGAAAGTTGAGCATTGAGTTCTTGAATATTAAATTGGGGGAGAAGATTGAGGCTAATGCTAACGTGTTGATAGTGCATTAATGCTTGTGAAGCACCCTGAGAAATATCTAAGATAGCAAAACCTGAAATTCCGTATTTTGTAAAGAGTAAATCTCCTGAAATTGTTTCACGTTTTTCACGATCGATAAAAAGTGTTACACTGCCTCTAAATTTAAGACCTGCCATTTTAGCGTGGATATCTGAATTGAGATGTAATTGCACCAAAGAGGGGTAGGTGGGTATTATCTCATGCATAAAGCTTTGTGCTAATTGATATCCTTCATCTGAGCCTCCTAACTGCAAGGCTGCTTCACTTCCTGTAGCAATAATGAGAGCATCAAAACCTTTGTAGCTAGTGCTATTTTCTTTACATGTAAGAGTAAATGTACTGTTTTGTTTATGAATCTTATGAATGTGCTGTTGATAGAGTATTCTTACATGTAAAGATAGTGCTTGTTCGTGCAGGAGTATTTGAACACTTTTAGCCTCATTGCTGAGTGGATAAACACGTCCATCTTCTTTAATATCTAAAAAAAGACCCATCGAAGCGCAGAATTTTTTAAAATGCTCAAAATGAAACTGCTTAAGTACCTCGGCTACAAAGTTTGGGTTTTGAGAAAAGTAGTTGTTTACATGTAAAGAGGTATTGGAGATATTACAGCGGCCATTTCCTGAGGCAAGTATCTTCTTGCCAACACGATCACTTTTTTCAAAGACAGTAAGATTATGACCTGCTTTTGCGGCAGTAATAGCAGCTATTAAGCCTGCTGCACCACCGCCAACGATAGCAATATTTTTACTCAAACGAGATAGGCTTTTGTCCATTTGGAGTGATAACACGAACACGCACCCATTTTTGTATCATACGATTAAGTGTTCCATCTTTACGCCATTTTTTTAAAATGAGATTGATTTCATCTCTAAGTTTTACATTTTCAGGTGCAAAAGCCCATGCTAAACGCTCATCTGTATAGGGTACATACCAACCCATGATACCTTTAAGTGAGAGTTCGGCCGTATAGTACCAGATAGAAGGTGCATCATGGAAAAAGTAATCAATCTCTTTATTCATAACTGCAACAATTCCTTGTTTGATTGTAGGGTAACCCTTGAGTGTAGCCTTGTGAAAATTATCCTTAACAAAGCTCTCGCCTGTTGTTGAAAAGCTATAGCCTATACGGTTATTGTATCCATGGTTTACGCTATTAGGGGCGCTATCACCAACACGCATAACTGCCATCTGCGAGATGTTCATGTAGGGATCTGAAAAGATAGCAAAGCGCTCACGTTCTTTAGTAATTGAAACCCCTGCCATGACTATATCAATAACATCACCCTTAAGTGCTAGAGGTAACTGCTCCCAAGGTAAGATCTTAATACGAAGCTCACGGTTTAACTCTTTTGCTAAAGCTAGAGCAAAATCAGCTTCAAGTCCATCAACCTTTCCCTCGTTTTTAAAGGCAATGGGTGCATAGTTAACGCTTAGTCCAACAACAAGTTCTTCTTTTTTTTCTGGAGTTGGACTGTTTGAAGAGGTACATCCTAAAAATGCCAAAGCACCTAAGAGCACTATTGAAGATATGATTTTTCTTAACATTATCTGCCTTTTATTTTTTGTCATTATAGCCAAGGTATAATTAGAATATTCGAAGTATAGGAAGATTAAAAATGCAAATTAGCTGGAAAACACTCTTTAATGATGCCAAGCCTTTTAAAAATAGAATTATTACGGGACAAATTATTGCACTTTTTGCTGTGATTATTAGTTTGCCTATACCACTGCTTTTTCCAATGCTTATTGATGAGGTTCTTTTAAATAAACCTTCATGGATTTTAGCAAGTATTGATAGCTTCTATCAGCCTAGTGAAACCTACTACTATATTTTGATTATTTTTGCGACAACGCTGCTACTTCGTATTGTCTTTTTTGCACTCAATGTGATGCAAATTCGAATTTTCACTAAGGTCTCTAAGTCTATAGTCTTTAGTTTACGTGAGCGTCTATTGATGCATTTAGAAAAGGTGTCGGTTGCGGAGTATGAAGCACTTGGTGGTGGAGGGGTGAGTTCTAAATTGGTTACTGATATCAATACGATAGATGATTTCATTGGTGTGAGTATTGGAAAGTTCTTAATTTCAAGTTTTTCATTGATTGGTGTGAGTATTGTTTTGCTGATGATTAATTGGCAATTGGCAATTATCTTATTAATCCTTAATCCTACCGTCATAACTCTAACATCACTTTTAGGCAAAAAAATCCGAAAGTTGAAAAAAAAAGAGAATCTCAATATAGAAATTTTTCAAAATGCGCTTAGTGAAACCTTGGATCTTTTTATTCAAATTCGTACACACAATCAAGAGAAGCGTTATATAGCTACTATGATAGAAAATGCCCGTGCTATACGTGATGCTTCTTCTAATTTTGGTTGGAAGAGTGAAGCTGCAGGACAATTTGCAGGTGTTGTCTTTTTGCTTGGATTTGAAATCTTACGAGCAACTGCTATGGTTATGGTTCTTTTCTCACAACTTAGTATTGGTGAGATGTTTGCGGTTATGGGCTATTTGTGGTTTATGATTACCCCACTGCAAGATCTTTTGGGGATTTTGTTTTCATACCAAAATGCTAAAAGTGCGCTAGAGCGTCTTAATGATATTTTGATATTACAACATGAACCACAGTATCGTGCTGTGCATAACCCTTTTGAAGCTAGCTCTACCAATGCAATACGTCTAAAAAATGTCTCCTTCTCTTATGGTGATAAAGAGGTTCTTCATCAGATTGATATGGATATACCTAAGGCAAAAACAGTGGCACTTTTAGGCTCAAGCGGTAGTGGTAAAAGTACTTTAGCTCATATTATTTTAGGTTTGTACAGCATGAATGAGGGTGAAATTTATATTGATGGTCTCTCTATTAAAGAGATTGGCTTAGATACGCTTCGTGATCATATTGCCTTAGTATTACAATCACCACGGATGTTTAATGACACCCTACGACATAATCTTACCTTGGGGCGTGATATTGATGATGATACACTGTATGAGGCCTTACATATCGCACAATTAGGCGCTGTTATCTCTAAATTGCAAAAAGGGCTTGATACTAAAATTGGTAAAGAAGGTATTCGCCTCTCTGGAGGAGAGCGTCAACGCCTTGCCATTGCAAGGATGTTAGTCTTTAATCCTAATATTATTATTTTAGATGAATCAACATCAGCACTCGATATCCAAACAGAGAATCATCTTTTTGCCTCACTTCGAGATCATCTTAAGGGTAAAACAATGATTATTATTGCCCATCGTCTCAGTACAATTGAGCATGCTGATCTGGTGTATGTTATTAAAGAAGGACGTGTTGTTGAGTCTGGTGTACCTCAAGAGTTACTTCAAAACTCAGGTCACTTTAGTGATTTTGTAACTGCTCAACAGTAAAAAGAGAAAGAATTTTTGAGTACTCTTCAAAAGCATGACGATAAACGTACTGCGTCTGTTTGGAGCTATTAAAAAGTTCTGTGGCACTTTTTCCTGCTTCAAGTGCATTTTTAAGTAATTTTGTTCGGCGTAAGTGGGTAAATGCTAAGTTTGGAAAATAGCGGTGTATCTCCGTTTTGATAAGCTCATAATCACGTTTGTTCTCAATCATATTAGCAAAGACAAGGATGGTTTTATGCTTAAATGCTTTAATAAGAATTTGACTTTTCATAATAGAGTTTAAATCGTTCGTTGTGGGTAATAAGATAATATCTGCTTCATTCATAATTGCATCAGCATGTTTATCTACGAAACCACCAAAATCATACACAGTGTCTTCATAGAGAGGAATTTTATTGGGATAGTATTTTGCTTTTTTGTATTTATTCAAAACAACAGACATATCATTAGTAACATAGCGATAATCAAGATCTTTAGCGAGTGAAAATGCGATTGAAGTTTTACCGACACCACCTTTGGTTGATGCAACAGCGATAATAGCCATATAAAATAGTCCTACATGTAAAAATGAATTTGAGTATAGCGCATTTACTCTTTATGGTTGGGCACTTATTGATAATACTCTAAGGTCCATACCATCAATATAGCTACATTTAGAGTGTACTTTAGCTAAAAATAGGCTTGAGTCTTTACGTTTAAAATGGATTTTATTGATACTCTGTTCATCAAGCTTTTCTGCTTCTTCAAGTTTTGAATATTCTATGGGTATAGTGAAGCTATTTATCGTGCGATTTTGTAACTCTTGCAATGTCTCATAATGAAATATTTTAAACATAGCTTCATTCGCATAGACTATTTGATGTTCACTGTTATAGATAATTACTGCTTCATCTTGCGTATCATAGAATGAGAACTCTAAATCTTCTCGCTCTTGCACGCTATTAAGCACATAGCCTCCACCATAAATATTTTTAATCATACCTTTTGGTAGGAGTATTCGGACACGTTTAATCATATTTCTTATAGAAGCACTATTATATTCAAGAGAATAATCATCTTTAATTTCAAAAAAGATATCTTCGCTAGAGACAGAATGCCCTTTATTGCGAACTAAAATATGCATAAGTTGTGTTTGTTGTAGGCTAAGTTCAATAGCTTTATTTTCTTTTTTAAGCACTCTTAAATGCATATCATAGGTGTATTCACAACCCAAATCAATAATCTGTTTTGAGTATAAGGTTTTTTTCAGTAATGCCTTGAGATTTGCACGTGTAATTGGTTTGATAACATAATCAACAAGTTTAAGCTTGACAGCACGAAAGAGTTTCTCCTTTTCTGAATGTGCACTCAAAACAACAATAGATACCTCTTCATCAATATCTCGAATTTTTTCAATAAGCGTTAATCCATCCATGACTGGCATACTAACATCTGTCAAAATTAAATCAGGTGCTGCATCTTCATAAAGCTCAAAAGCTATTTTTCCATTTTCTGCTTCAAGAACATGTATATCTTGGAGGCGTAGATATTGTGCAATATTTTGGCGTACACCTTCTTCATCTTCTACAAGTAAAACAGAGTGTTTAGAATTTTTCATAATGTATCCTCAATTTATTTTCCTAGTGTAATGTAAAAACATGCACCCGCATCTCGATTTTTGACACTTAAAATACCATTCATACTCTCTTTGATAAGCATCTGTGAAATATAAAGTCCCAAACCAGTTCCTTGTGTTTTTTGTTTTGTGGTGAAGTAGGGATCAAAGATTTTATCAATAATATCATTATCAACTCCCCCTGCATTGTCTTGAATACGTATGGTAATATTTCCATTGTCTTGAGAGGCGGAAATCTTTATGTATGGATGTGGTATTTTTCGTTCAATGAGGATATCTTTAGCATTATTTATAATTACTAAAATCACCTGCTGCAACTCTCTTGGATAGCCATTTATGGCAATACCTTTATCTAAATTGAGTTTAAGCTCAATATTTTGATGCATTAAGTCAGAACGTGCCATTGATATTGTATTATCCAAAATAACATCTAAGACAAAAATTTCCTTTTTCTTATCTTGAGAAAAAAAATCTTTAAAGTCATCAATTGTTTGTGACATATATTGTGTCAAGGATTCGATTTCTAAAAGCTTCTCTTCAAGCGTATCATTGTGAATATTTTTTTTAGTTAGTACACCATCTACAACTAAGACAACGGAGTTGATTTGGGATAATGGCTGTCGCCATTGATGGGCAATATTTTCAATCATCTCACCCATGGCAGACAATTTATTTTGCTGAAAAATGATTTGATCTTTGTCGCGTGAAGTTTTGAGTGCTTCATCTACACGTATTGTGAGTTCTTTGTTGAGTTTTTTATTGATAGAATATCGATATATTCCGAAAATCATAAAAATAAAGATAATACTTAATAAGATAATAAGTGTTGTATAATCAAACTCTTTTCTTTCTTTAAGGTATTCTATCTCTTCTTTGCTGAGTTTGATATAACTTGAATTTGCATCATAAATAAATGATTGCAGGTCAGGATAATTGCCCTTTTTGATAAAGCCTGATTGCCTAAACGAATCTGCTATTACTTTAACACGATGGCTGTCAATGCTACCAATATCATAAACATTACGGAGCATAAGGTTTTCTATCTGTTTTGCTTCAAAATGGAGCGCATCTGCTGTTTTTTGTTGGGAATTATATTTTTCTATAATAAGTTTAATGGTTTTATCTCTATTTTCTAAGGCATACTCCCAGCCTTTTATTGAAGCTTCTTTAAACTCTTTTACTCGTTGAGGATGCTTTTGGAGTTCTTCTTTGGATGTAAAAAGATTAACATCATAATAGAGAGCACCATAGACAGTAGGGTCAAAAAGATTGTAACTAATTCCTTTTTTATCGAGGTCATAGAGTTCATTAGTAGTAAATACGCTCATCGCTGCAATCTTTTTATTGATAAACATATCAAGATTAAATGAGGGAGGGATAGTTTGGATATCTTGCATGCTAATATTGAATTTTTCCAACATCATTACTAAGGTAATATTATCAATACTATTTGAAATGCCCATAACTTTTTTATTTTTTAAGTCAGAAAGTTTTTTAATATTTTTTTGGGTAATTAAAACAAGAGGAGATTGTTTGAAAAAATTTGCGATAAATACTATCGGTTTTCCATTAAGATATTGTGCAATAATAGAGGAGTAAGAGAGCCCATAGTGGGCATTGCCATCAAGGACTTCATCAACAATGTCTATATCTTTTTCATACTCTTTAAAGCTAACATCAAGTCCAATATCCTTGTAGTAACCCATCTCTTTTGCAACATAAAAACCTGCAAATTCAAATTGATGTTTCCACTGCAACTGTAATGTAATGGGCTCAAGCTTATCTTCTTTAGCATGAAGTGTAAAAAAAATAATAAGTAAAAAAAAGAGTTTTAAAAAATTCATACTGTAATGATAGCTAAAATTATATTTTAAGTGGGAAATTTAAAATTTGAAGTAAATAAAAGTGGCGCGGTGGACGAGACTCGAACTCGCGACCCCCTGCGTGACAGGCAGGTATTCTAACCAACTGAACTACCACCGCACTTTGTTAGATTTGGATTTTATACAAAGTAATCTTAAACTTTGTTGTTTTTATTGCTGTTTTTGAATTAGTTGTGCTGAAGGTTTCTGCGAAGCGTACTCAAGTACGTGAGCTGAAATCTGAAGTGCAAATAATCAAAAAATGGTGGGCATTACAAGACTCGAACTTGTGACATCTACCTTGTAAGGGTAGCGCTCTACCAACTGAGCTAAACGCCCAAAAATTTGCTTTTTACTTTACTCTGCGTCAGAGTCTCTTTCGGATACTTGCGTATTCCTCAGTCGAATCTTCCTTGATTAAAGAAAAAATCAATATTTTTGCTACAAATAACAAAATATAAAATAAACAACATCTTCATATCGAACTAAGTGGCGACCCTTAAAGGATTTGAACCTCTGTTCTTACCATGAAGTGATAATGTCCTTGGCCACTAGACGAAAGGGTCAGTATCAATATAAATATTTTTGCATCAGTTGTGCTGAAACCTGAAGTGCAAATAATCAAAAATGGTGGGCATTACAAGACTCGAACTTGTGACATCTACCTTGTAAGGGTAGCGCTCTACCAACTGAGCTAAACGCCCACAAAAGCTAAAGTAAGCTTTAGTGAATAAATAAAATGGCGCGGTGGACGAGACTCGAACTCGCGACCCCCTGCGTGACAGGCAGGTATTCTAACCAACTGAACTACCACCGCAACCTAAAAAAATATACTTTATTAAAGAAAAGTAAAAAACTTGTTTTTGTGTTAGTTGTGCCTAAGGTTTTGGCGAAGCGTACATCTAGTACGTGAGTCAAAAGCTTTGGTGCAAATAATGCAAAAAATGGTGTCCTGTGAAGGATTCGAACCTTCGGCCACATCATTAAAAGTGACGTGCTCTACCAGCTGAGCTAACAAGACGTTTTAACTTCTCACATTTATTTGTGAGGCGAAATTATACATAGTAAGCTCTCTTTTGTCAAGCTTTTTTTATAAATCTTTGAAAAAGAGCTCTTTATCGATGAGAAGCAACATCTTAATAGCGTAAAAAGCACTCTGCTCTTGAATGTAGTTTCTATCACCAAAAAATTGAATTTGTTCATGTTGAACACTCTCTTTGCTTCGTACAGAGATGCAGATTGTACCGACTGGTTTGTCTTTGCTTCCTCCATCAGGACCTGCAACCCCACTAATAGCTAAGGCATAATCGGCATAACTGACATTAAGTGCCCCCTCGCTCATTTCTGAAACGACTTCAAGACTAACTGCACCATATTTTTCTAATATTGTATCATCAACAGCAAGCCAATTGGATTTAAGTGCATTAGAGTAGGTCACAAGTGAACCCTCAAAAATATTTGAAGCACCACTCTCTTGAGTGAAGATATTTGCTAGTAAGCCACCCGTACAACTTTCTGCAAAGGTGAGTTTTCTCTTAGCATGAGAGAGTTTATCAATTATAAAAGCAATGATGTTACTAGAAGCAATAAGTTTATGATTGAGTAGTTGTTTCGCTGCAACAATAAATTGAGCAATATTTCCATATTTTCGACTTGTTACTGTAACTTCAATCCAGCCTTTAACTATCGTTGCCATATCAAGACGAATATCAAAGCTTGAGGCTAAAGGCTCTAAGAGTATCTTGGTATGAGAAGCATTTTCTTCAAAAACATGAATTTTAGCCAATTTTTTTTCATCTTCTAAAATAATTTGAGGCAAGGCTTGATTCTCAGTCGCAATAATAACATTTACAAAGGCTTTTTCATGTTCAATTAGATAGCTTTGCTCTTCATGGATTGTTGTTTGTGAAGGTATAAGCATATTGTCTTTTAAAATTTGATTATCAGAGGTGATGGTGCAGAGAAGTTTTCCTACGATAGCAGCGCTATTGTTTGTGCTTATAATAGTGAGTTTGATATTCTCTTTTAATAGTTGATCAAGTACAAGGAATAAGGTGTTGTCTGAGTCTTGAAAATAGCTAATATACTCTATGTTACCAAGTTTTTCTTTGATACTTCGTATAATATAACGCTGTAAAGATGCGTTGTTAATAAACTTATTTCCAACAAAGAGAAGATGCTTTTTCATAGGGGTATCGCCCTCTTTTTTCTTGATAGTATAGCATAAGTATTAAATAGACAGCTTTTTTTAAACGCTCAAAAGGTATAATGCAAAACTTTTAATAAGATATAAATGATATTACATGTAAGGTTTTTTATGGACTACAAAGAGACACTGCTCTTACCTAAAACAGATTTTCCAATGCGTGGTAACCTCGCAAACAATGAGCCAAAACGTTATAAGACGTGGTATGATAGAGATGTTTATTCTAAAATGAAGACACTTCGTAGTGATGAGGAGTCTTTTACTCTTCATGATGGACCTCCTTATGCAAATGGACATATCCATATAGGTCATGCGCTGAATAAAATTTTAAAAGATATTATTGTTAAGCATAACTATTTTAATGGCAAATCAGTACGTCTTACTCCAGGATGGGATTGTCACGGACTCCCTATTGAGCAACAAGTTGAGAAGAAGCTTGGTGGCAAAAAGAAAAAAGAACTACTAAGTACAGGTGAAGTACGCAAGCTCTGTCGTGAACACGCTGCGAAATTCGTTGATGTTCAGCGTGATGAGTTTAAGACTATGGGAATTATTGCAGATTGGGAAAAACCTTATCTGACAATGGATTATAAGTTTGAAGCGAATATCTACCGTACCTTATGTGATGTTGCCAAAAAAGGACTGCTTATTGAGCGTTCTAAGCCAGTGTATTGGTCATGGGCAGAGCGGACTGCACTTGCTGAGGCAGAAGTAGAGTATGAAGATAAAGAGTCTCACTCTATCTATGTTGCTTTTGAATTAAGTGATGAAGCGAAAGTGCGCACATCTATTGAAGGTGATGCAGCTCTTGTGATCTGGACAACAACACCATGGACGCTTCCAGCAAATACAGGAATCTCTTTGAATCCTCAAGAGAAATATGTTCGTACTGCTGATGGGTATATCGTAGCGGAGGCACTTTATGAGAGTATGAAAGAGATGGGTGTTGTAGAGGGTGAGGTTGTTCAAACTTTTGATGCAGACATCTTTGAAAACCTTCATACTATCAACCCTTTAAATGGTCGGAGTTCACACATCGTTCTAGGCGAACATGTACTTATGGATAGTGGAACAGGTTGTGTTCATACAGCTCCGGGTCATGGTGAAGATGATTACCGTATTGGTCTGAAATATAACCTTGAAGTAGTGATGCCTGTTGATGAGACAGGATGTTTTGATGCAACTGTAGTGCATGAAAAACTTCTTCCAAGCCCTGAGGAGTTTGTAGGCAAACATATCTTCAAATCAAATGATGCTATCTTAGAACTGCTTGGGGATAAACTCTTACATGTAAGCAAGTTTACACACTCCTATCCACACTGTTGGCGTTCACATACACCGCTGATTTTTCGTGCTACAAAACAGTGGTTTATCTCTGTAGATGAGACTCCAGAGGGCGAAAGTAAAACACTTCGTGAAATAGCAGTAAATGAAGTAGCTAAAACAAATTTCTATCCTGAAGCAGGACGTAAACGTCTGAGTTCTATGGTTGAAAACCGTCCTGATTGGTGTATTTCACGTCAGCGTGATTGGGGTGTACCTATCGCATTTTTCCGTGTAAAAGCTACGGGAGAAGTTATCTTAGATGAGAAAGTTTTAAACTTTGTTGCTATGGTTTTTGAGATGCAAGGAACTGATGCTTGGTACAATATGCCAACTGAGCAACTCCTCTATCCTGGTTCTGGTTATAGCGCAGATGAAGTTGAAAAAGTAACTGATATCTTAGATGTCTGGTTTGATAGTGGTGCAACTTGGAATGCGGTTTTAAAATCACGTAACTATGATGCAGGAAATTATCCAACTGATTTATATCTTGAAGGTTCAGATCAGCATCGTGGATGGTTTCAGTCTTCGCTCTTTTTAAGTGCAGCAGTCCAGCACAAAGCACCATACAAAGGTGTTCTTACTCACGGTTTTACTGTAGATGCTAAGGGTGAGAAGATGTCTAAGTCAAAGGGCAATGTTATCGCTCCTGAGAAAGTTATCAAGCAGTATGGCTCTGAGATTTTACGTCTTTGGGTTGCTATGAGTGATTATCAAGGTGATTTGAAAATTTCTGATGATATCTTAAAGCAGACTTCTGAGAGTTATCGTAAAATACGTAATACTTTTAGAATTATGCTAGCTAATATAAATGATTTAGAAAGAATTATGGCGTATGAAGATCTGAATATCTTAGATAAGTGGATTGTCTCTAAGGCTTCAAAAGTTTTTGCAGATGTTCATACAAATTTTGAGAATTACAACTACGTCCAAGGTATGAGTCTTTTAAATAACTTCATTGTAAATGATTTAAGCGGAATTTATATTGATGTTACAAAAGATCGTCTCTATTGTGATGCAAAAGATGATGCTCACCGCCGTGCAAGTCAGAGCGCTATGGCAATTATCACAAAAGCACTTCTTGGTCTGATGGCTCCTATCTTAACTTATACAGCAGATGAGATTTTAGAATCAGCACCAAGTGTGATTTGTGGTGATGCAAGTGATATTTTTGAATTTAAATATGAGGCTATTGATGTAGCTGAAGTTGATTTCGCTGAAGCGTATATGATGAGTGCTAGAGAAAAATTTTCTGAGATTGTTGATGGATTGAAAAAAGAGAAGACAATTAAAGCTACACTAGAGTTAATTATCCAGACAAAATCAAGCACAATTGCTTCACTTGAATCTATTGAAGCTGAAGATTGGTTTGTGGTTTCAGGTATTAGTGACAAGCCAGTAGCTAAGGAAGCAGGGCGCTTTGAAATTGATGGTGATATTTTTGTTGTTGGTTTTGCCCAAGCTGAAAAATGCCCACGCTGTTGGAAATATCAGGCTCCATCAGAAGATGCTACATGTAAGCGTTGTGAAGAGGTAGTAAGTGCCTAGTCCAGCTGAAGCAGTGCCTTTTGGCTTTATCGCTTTAACTGTAGTGCTTATTTTTGTTATGGTTGGTATTGGAATTATGGCAGTAAAACGTGCGAAAAACAGAAAGGAAAGTGAATGATTACACTCAAAGAGGCTTTAAAACTCTCATCCGATGAGCTTCAGACATTGAAAGATGAATTACGCCAAAAGATTGAAGCACAGAGTGATATCAACGCATATGTCGGCGTTGAAAATGCAGGTGATGGTGTGCCTATCGCGATTAAAGATAATATCCAAGTAAAAGATTGGGCAGTAACTTCTGCTTCAAATATTCTTCAAGGCTATATCGCTCCATATAACGCAACGGTTATTGAAAAACTTCAAGCTTCTGGTTTAAGCCCTTTTGGTCGTACCAATATGGATGAATTTGCCATGGGTTCAACAACAGAGAGTAGTTGCTATGGTAAAACACTTAACCCACGCAATAAAGAGTGTGTTCCTGGTGGAAGCTCTGGTGGCTCTGCCGCTGCTGTTGCTGCTGGTTTAGCTATCGCTGCCCTGGGAAGCGATACAGGTGGATCTATCCGTCAACCTGCTGCTTTTTGCGGTATCGTAGGAATGAAGCCGACGTATGGTCGTGTGAGTCGTTATGGTTTAGGAGCGTATGCTAGTTCACTAGATCAAATT
>JAYEPE010000060.1:0-4818 GCA_034723735.1 Campylobacterota bacterium
ATGCGTGTACTTGATACTCAAAAGGAATTAACAGCCAATGGTTTCTTAAAAATGGTTACTAGATATAAAATAAAAGATTATAAATTCCCACCATTAACGCTAATATAGCCAATCTGACCCTAAAATCTTGACCCTAAAATCTGACCCTAAAATCTTGACCCTAAAATCTGACCCTAAAATCTTGACCCTAAAATCTAAAATCACTAAAATCCTAAAATCTTTAAATGTTGCATATTTTACTTAACACACAAAATGTAGCTTAAGCGAAAGGTTTTTTATGGAAGTAAAAAAGAAATTATTGGACTTAGTAAGAGATTTTTTATTAAGTTTTGGATGTCAATAATGCTATAAATTGCTCTCCGTATTGCTCTAATTTTTTAGCTCCTACCCCATTGATAGCAAGCATCTCTTCATTGTTTTGAGGGACATCACGTGCCATCTCTTTGAGTGTTTTATCTCCAAAAACTATGTAAGCTGGAACACTATTTTCTTTAGCGATAACTCCACGTAAAATGCGTAGTTTTTCAAAAAGGTCACTATTAAAATCAAAGACTTCTTCTATTACTTTTTTGATTTTTGAGGGTCTTACATGTAAGCGTGTGGCATCAATTTTTAAGGTGGATTTTCCTTTTAAAATTAAAATACCCTCATTAAGTAAAATTAAACCCTTATGCTCATTTAAACCGATAGCACCGACTTCTAATAATCTATCTACAATAACAAACCACTGTTTTTTACTCATCTCTTCACCAATACCATAAACAGAGAGTTTATCATGAGTATTGGCTAAAATTTTCTGCTCTTTAGAGCCTCGTAAAATATCAATAATATAGTTTTTCCCAAACATTTGAGAAGTTTTATAAATAGCAGAGAGAATTTTTTGTGCTTGGATACTGATATCGGTACGTTCTTTTTTATCTTCACTACAGTTATCACAATGTTTTTCACATGTATCAATAGTGTCTTCAAAATATTTTGCAATCATCTGATGACGGCAGGTTTCGCTGCTAGCATAACGGTAAATGGCATTAAGTTTATCATGCATATGTGCACTGTATGTGGGGTCATTCACTTGGTCGATAAAATGTTTTTGCTGAATCATATCTGCTGCACTATAGAGCAGTAATACTTCTGAATTATCACCATCGCGTCCTGCACGTCCCATCTCTTGGTAATAATTTTCTACTGTTTTAGGAAGATTCATATGGACAACAAATCGAATATTACTTTTATCAATTCCCATACCAAAAGCAATTGTTGCTACAACAATATGAATCTCATCATAAACAAAAGCATGATAAACATCACTACGTTCATTATGAGGTAAGCCTGCATGATAGGCTAAACTTTTAAAGCCTTGAGTGTTGAGATACTGACTTAAACTTTCTGTCTTTTTTCGTGAGGATGTATAGATAATACCACTCTGCTGAGGATAAGATTTTAAAAAGTTTAAGAGCTGTTCTTTTCCTTCACTATTACGATGTTTCACACTTATTTTCAGGTTTTCTCTAAAAATGACTCCCTGCAATGTTTTGGGATTATTAAGACAGAGAAGTCTTAAGATGTCATCACGCACATGATGGGTGGCTGTTGCTGTAAAAGCAGCGATACTAATCATAGGAAAGCGTTTTCGAAGTTGTGAAAGTGCTCGATAATCTTCACGAAATTCATGCCCCCATTCACTAATACAGTGTGCCTCATCAATAACAAAAAAATTAATATCAATTTGAGAGAGTATCTGTTGCATACGAGGGGTATTAAGACGTTCAGGAGAGAGATAGAGGAATTTAACATTGCCATATATCAAATCATTTATAATCATCTCACTCTCTTCGCGTGATTGCATTGAAGAGAGCATTTCAGCATCCATTTTTTGTGCATTTAAGGCATGGACTTGATCTTGCATAAGTGCAATTAGAGGTGAAATGACTACAGTCGTTCCAGGCATCATCAGAGTAGGAAGTTGAAATGCAAGTGACTTTCCGCCACCTGTAGGCAGTACCATTAAAAGATCACGACCTTCTAAAATACAGTCAACGGCCTCTTCTTGTTTGGATCGAAAATCGTTATGTCCAAAGCGTTCTTTTAATAAATGATACTTTTCATCCTGATTCATGGTGCGAGTATAGCCAAGCTTTGTTATACTGAGATTAAATATTGCAAGGTGCCATATGCAGATACGTGAAATATCACTTAAAGAACTTGATGTTGCTTATGAGCTTGTCCAAGAGCTTAGAGAAGCATTAACATATGATGAATTTGAAGATTTAGTTTATGAGATGCGTCATCAAGAGTATAAAATGTTTGGAATTTTTGTACAAGATGAACTTCTTACTTATGCTGGTGTAAGTGTATTAATAAATTTATATCATAAACGCCATCTCTATCTTTTTGATTTAGTGACAAAATCATCTTCACGCTCAAAAGGCTATGCAAAGAGTATGTTAAATTATTTGAATGATTATGCAAAAATTCAAAATTGTGAAAATATTGTGTTAAGTTCTGGGTTAATACGAGAAGATGCTCACCGTTTTTATAAGAGAGAGGGTTTTGACAAAAAGAGTTATCTTTTTGTCAAAAAAGTATAACTATTTTAAAGCACCTTCTAGAAGCTTCATTACGCCATCGCCACCACTGCCTTGAACGTATTGTAAAATAACTGGGATAAACTTTTGAATCATATCCGTACCAAGTCCAAGATCAGAAAAAGATGATGCTAAACTAGCAATTCCTGCCACTGAATCACCACCTAATGCTGATGCCATATCCCCAAGATCACCTAATCCACTACTCTTTTTTCCACCGCTAGGTGCTGCTGATAGAAGTGAACTCATATCAGGGATTGAACTTGAAACTTTTGAAAAATCATCTTTAC
The DNA here is from genome assembly GCA_034723735.1 of Campylobacterota bacterium. GTDB lineage: Bacteria > Campylobacterota > Campylobacteria > Campylobacterales > Sulfurimonadaceae > S010-53. Next base: position 2,876 of record JAYEPE010000060.1, read on the forward strand.
TTAAGTTGCCTTGAGCATACTTCATAAGACTACCAGCTCCACCAGATGCTTGTTTTTCACTCACACCTAATGAACTCATCAAAGTATCTGTTAAGCTTGTCGCACTTGCAGACGTTCCTAAAAACCCTAAAATCATTGCCATTGCCATAAATAATTTACGCATTAATTCGTTCCTTGAAAAAGATTTGACAGTGTATCTAAAAAATATATTTTTCCATTTTAAAAAAAAGACTTGTTGAAATTCCTGAGCAAACCTACGGCTAAAAAGCATTATTTTTTTGTTACCTTGTAGATATAGCTAAATAACTCCGCTACGGCTTTATAAAGATTTTCGGGTACCTCACGATCTATCTCTACTTTTGAGAGCAATTCGATAAGATCTTCATCTTTTTTTATAGGGAGTTTGTGAAGTTGTGCTACTTTGATAATGTTGTTAGCAACTGCACCTTTTCCGCTAGCTGTTACACGTGGTGCCCTGTCGGCTGAACGGTCGTATTTTAAAGCAACTGCTTTTTTTACTTTTTCACTCATACTTTAACCTCAAACCCCATATTTAAATCACTTTGTGCATCATTATAATGTGAGTTTTTTGAATGTTCTTTATCAAAAAAACGAATTTCTCGTAGTGTTAACTCTGCTTCGCTAAAGGCTGATTTTAAGATAGAAATATTTTCACGTAGAGTGTTTTTTAGTATCTCACTCTCACTAAAAGCATGAATATTAATCTGATTTTCATCATATAGTGCCAACATAACTCGAAGTTCTCCATGATCTTTAAGATTAAGATTGATTTCACAATAAAATTTTGTCTCTTTAACTTTTTTAATAGAAAGAGAGCCTTCGTCAAGTTGATCCCAAACAAAAGGAAAATAGAGCGATGAGGAGTTATTTAGGTGTGAATAAAGTTGATAATAATCAATTTGCATGGAGAGTTTATCTACTATCTTTGCAAGTTCACTGTTTTGTAGAGCAGGGGACTGATTTATCTCTTGGGTGAGTTGCAGTATATTGGCTTTCATATCATGTACAATACGTTCACTCATGATATGTTTTGGGCTTAGAAGTTCAGCTTTTGTAAAAGGCAGTAACTTCTCGTGTATGCCTTGCATCTCTTTTGATACTATGGGGTCTGCTTTTTTAATACTTACATGTAAGGTATCGATGACTTTTTGAAGCTCTTTAGGAACTTTCGTTTCACTTGGTGGTAAGCTCTGCTCAATTGTTTTTAAAACTGTTACAATCTTTTCTAGAGCACCCAAGAGAGAAGAACTTGATTGACTTTTGCTCTGAAGTAGCATAGAGTATAGTTCTTGTATCTGTGGCAAGAGTGTTTTTACTTCTATTGGGCTGTTTTGATGAGGTTTAATACTATTTTGCAGGGTCTCTAGGAGGATTTGCATAGGCTTAGAGTGGATAATATCTGCTTTTACATGTAAAGATTGCAAAGTTTTTGTAATTTTTTCAATATTTTGAGATAAAAGTTGTAATGCCTTAGGATTATCCACAGGTTTATCTGAAGGTATTGGTAGTGATAATTTTGCATTATCAATGCTCTTATCTATATTCACAATAGTCTTTAGAGGAGTATCTGTTTTTATACTTGTAGTTGTTGGCTTTAGCTCTTGGAGTAAGGCTTTGACTTGTATATTAAGTTGTTTAGCTTCTTGTGTCGTACTTTTTTGAAGGAGTAGTTGAAGCTCTTGTAAAACTATCTTTATCGGTGTTTTTGCATCTGTTGGAGTGGCTAATTTTGACTCTAAAAAGATACCAGAATTACTGATTTGGTTTTTTAAAACTTTAGCATCAAGTCCATCTATATTTTTTATAAATGTGCTTAGAGCCGTTTGTATCTTTTGAGGAAGACTCTGTGATTTTGCGAGGCTTTGTAATTGAGTAATGTCCTTAGAAAAACTTCCCATATCTTTAAAAATAGTAGAATTTTT
>JAYEPE010000061.1:0-4809 GCA_034723735.1 Campylobacterota bacterium
GGATCTTACCCCTCTGAATATGACTCAGAAGTTCTAAGATACGGTGCTAAAGCAGCTAGTGACTTTGGTATCAAAAATCTTAAACTCAAAGCTTCTGTCTATAGCGTAAAAGAGAGTGCAAAAATCAACTCTTCCTTTACTAGAGCAGATGAAGAACGTAGCTACAATGAGTATATGGCCTCACTTTTATACAAAATAGATATTCTTGCACTTCATCTCGCTTATGAAAAATCATATGAAGATACAAACTCTCTTCTAGCCACACTAAAAGCCCCAATTATCGGTGATTTTTCACTTTTAGCCAAGATTGAAAAAAAGGGTGTTAATCCTACAATCATTCAAGAATCCAATCCTTATGGAGCGCCAAATGATGATCTAAAATCTCAAAATCTTAATCGTATCTCTGGAGGTATCTTATATGAGAGCAAAAGCCTTACATGTAAGATAGATTATTCTCAGATAGAGACAGATGATATGATTGTTTGGGTAACTATCGACCCTACAACATACACAGGTCAATATCAAAATGTTGATAATACAAAATATAACTTTTTACATGCAGTAATTGATTATACCTTCTTAGATGATTTTGCTATCAACTTAGACTATTCAAATATCTCTAATATGGATTCATCAAATGATGCGCTTGTTTATAATCTTCCAGAACATAAAGCCTTGGCGAAATTAGAGTATTTTTCTCTCATCAATGCTTATTTTTTAGCTTCATATATATCAGAACAAAATAGCTACTCGGGTGATGTTGATGCTTCAACAATATACAATCTTGGTCTTGGATACGATGTAAATGACGCTTTTGAAGTTCGTGCAGATATCTATAATCTTACAGATGAGTATTATGAACATGTAAAAAATTATCCTGAATCAGGACGTATCGTATCAGTAGGCATTAACTATATTTTTTAGTGGGATGTGTATAGTAAATTCACTTTTGTACTCCATCTAAAACAGGAACAAAGATACACTCGTCAAGTCTCTCTTGTATAAGTTTTCCATTGAGTTTACGGTATCTCATAATAACTTGTTTTGCATTTATCTCTACAGGAGCAACAAGAATACCACCCTCACAAAGTTGCTCTACGAGACGTGTTGGGATAGACTGGGCAGATGCAGAGAATAAAATACGGTCATAAGGAGCATACTGTATCCAGCCATTTTGCCCATCATCATTACGAGCATGAACATTCATGATACCAAGAGAACGAAAACGCTCTTTGGCTTCACGAAGCAGAGGCTCAATTCTCTCTATAGTAAAAACACCACGAAAAAGATGTGAAAGTACCGCAGCTTGATAGCCACTGCCACAACCCACCTCTAAAACCCTATCAGCACCCTTAGGAGAAAGGTATTGCGTCATTTTAGCTACAGTAAGAGGAGAACTTATCCACTGTTGAGCGCTCATAGGCAGGGCATCAAGCTTATAGGCATGATGACGAAGACCAGTAGGAACAAAGGCTTCACGATTTGTGTGTGCAAGAGCTTTTTTTATCTCAGGCTCTAAAGGAAATACTTTGTGGATTTCATCAGAAAGTTTACTATTTTTCATCTGAATGATTTTTGTCATGATATTCCTACATCCATATAACGGCGCATTTTTTTAATTTCAGAAGTTTCAAATGGCTGTGAGAGAAACTCTGCATCACCATTACGTACCTCAAGACCAAAAGGAGTGATTATGCCACTTTGACCTGTAAAGTCTTCATTAGATGCATCAGAAGCAACCACATAACACTGATTGATAATAGCAAGAGCATTTGTGAGTGTTACAAAGTTTTGAGAGCGTAGTTTTCCCCAACGCGAGGGAAGAGCAATAATATCAGCACCTTCAAGTTGTTTCCAAAAATGTTTAAAACGTAGTTCAAAACAGATAAGAAGACCCATTTTAATACCATCGACTTCAAAGATTTGAACATCACTTTCATCACCTGACTTAAAATAGTGATGCTCATCTCCAAATTTAAAAAGTTTTGCTTTGGCTTGATTATGAATAACCTTACCCTTATGAAGTACTTTTGCTACATTGTAAATGCCATCATCTTGTTTTTCTATAAGCGTTAAAACAAGTGTTTTATTCTTTACATGTAAGAGAAGCTTCTCTATGGCATAAGGAGTAAAAGCGATGGCATTTTCAAAATTATCATAATCATAGTCTGTTAAACAGACTTCAGGTGCTACAATAATTGCACCATCATCAGCCTTATCAACTAAGCTAATAAGCGTAGAGAGGTTATCTTTATAATCTAAGCTTGAGGCAAACCGTAGAGAGACAAGATTTTTAGAAGTCGTCAAAACTGAGTGAACCTTTAGAGTAGTTGGCAACTGTTCCTTCAAAGAAGTTTGTTTTTTGATCATTGAATTTGGAAAAGTCATCAACCCATTTAATAGGATTTTCTACATTATATAGAGGCTCCATTCCAACATTTTTAAGTCGATCATCGGCTAAGTATTGGATATATTGCTCAACAATATCATCAGTAAGTCCTAGAATTTGTCCTTGCGTTATATATTTACCCCAATCAACTTCAAGTTGCACGGCTTGCTTGAACATCTCATAGACTTCATCCTCAAGCTCTTTGGTGAAAAGATCAGGACGCTCACGTTTGAGGGTATTGATAAGATTTTGAAAGAGTACAAGATGGGTGACTTCATCACGTTGAATAAAGCGAATCATCTGAGCAGATCCTAACATCTTACCAGAGCGTGCTAGGGTATAAATATAAGCAAAACCACTATAAAAATAGATGCCTTCAAGAATTTGATTAGCAAAACAAGCTTTTACAAAGTTGTGTTCTGTTGGATTGTCTGAGAGTTGATCATAGACATCAGCGATAGCATCATTTTTTCGCTTTAACATCATATCACGACGCCATAGCTCATAAATCTCCTCAGAGTTAGTTGAGATAGAGTCAACCATAACGGCGTAACTTTGTGAATGAAGGGCTTCTTCAAATGATTGGCGAACAAGAATAAGATTGATTTCAGGTGAGGTTACATAAGGATTAACATTGTCAATAAGATTATTTGTCTGGAGTGAATCCATAAAAATAAGTTGAGCTAAAGCTTTGTCGTATGCTTGTTTTTCTGTTGTTGTGAGATTTTTATAGTCAATAACATCACGTGTCATATCAACTTCTTTAGGAAACCATGTATTATTAAGCATCACTTCCCAAAGATTGTAGGCCCATTGGTACTTGATATTATTGAGCTCAAATATTCCAGTAGGATTCCCTCCAAATATCTTACGATCATTGACATTTTCTGTTGATTCAGGATTGTATATCTTTTTTCTATTAATCATCTTTTCAACCTTAATTTAAGAGGAACATTATGGCGAAAAAGAGATTTAAAGGGGGTTAAAGAAAATTAATTTTCTTCTGAAGTGTTTAACTCATTTCCAAAAGTGATTTGTTTGCCATCATCAGAGATAGTTATAGAGTCAAAAAGAGCATCTTGTGCTTCAAAACCATCAAAAGATCCAGTATTATGCACAGGTTTCCATTGGCGCGTATCTGGTACCAATTGCCAGATACTAGAGTTATTGGAGTCACCGCTGACAAGATAAGTGCTTCCTCCTGTGCTCCAAAGATACCATTTAATATCGAAAGTTTCACCTTCTAGGGCTTGGATATCTTTCTCAATAGAGATATCTTTTGTAGTCGAACCAGCTTGTAACCCACATGCTTGAGGGTCATCAATACAGAACTGATTACCCAATTCAAAGCCAGTTTTATGACCCAATTCAAAGCCAGTTTTATGACCTATTGTAAAACTTTCTGCAAATGTTTTTCTTGTATGATAAAGTTCGATAATCTCATTTTCGCTAAGACTACGATTATACAATCTGACTTCATCAATCATTCCAAAGTCATTATCACCAAGTATAAAAAGTTCATTTTCCTCGTGAAGTTTTGATGAGAACATATATGAGCCATGAAGTGCTCCGTTAATATAGAGATTAAAATTTTCATTTTCTCTACTCAAGACAAGATGCGTCCAAGTGTCAGATTTCATAGTAATATCAGAGAAAAAGGGAGAGAAATAAGCATCATCAAAATCCAACTGAAGTAGCTTATCGCTATTGATACTCACTTTCATTCGAATAGATTCATCATCAGAGATGCTCTGTAAAATAGTTGGGGTATCTTCAATACTTGCACTATTAAACCATAATGCAATACTTTTAACTGCTTTTTCTTGAGAGAGTTTTAAAGGTTCATCTAGGCGTATGGCATTGCCAATAATACCACCAACACTTGATGTTGTATTTTTTTCAAATGCATAATGTGCCAACATCTCATCTGAAATATTATAACTATCTAGAGAACATGGCATAGTTTCAACATTATCAATAAGGAGACGGCTTCCATCCAAAGTAGAGATTTTTACAGCATCAAGCTTGGTATCAATTTCAAATTGACTGACATAACTACCTCCCTCGTTACTCCCTGAAAATTCTTGATGATAGACTTCTTGACCACGATAGAGACCGATAACATCAATAGTATCTTTGCCATCTGTAGCAAAACCAAGCGAAAAATGACATTGTGTCTCTTGAAAGGAGAGTGTTAAAGGGCTGTTGTCACTACTTGAGCTTGGCTCAAGCAAAACAGGGGTTGTGAAAATAGAAAAAGGAGTTGTGAAAACCTCCCATCTTCCTTTGGAGCTAAAGGTAATTCCTGAATGATTCAAATTAGTACTGTGCGTACCATCATCATAAGTATTGAAATTTTCTACATAAGCAAAAAGCGATAAGTTAAGAAAAAGTAAAACAAAAAAGTGGCGCATATCCAT
>JAYEPE010000062.1:0-4707 GCA_034723735.1 Campylobacterota bacterium
TTGATTCAGGAGCGTGGCGAGGCAAGGCAGGAGGCTGTATGGTAGAAGGTTTTTGTAAACCTTATATCAAAGAGGTCAAGGGTTTTGAGAGTTGTGCTATGGGGCTCAGTGTGGAAAATTTAAAAGCCTTTATTTGATAAATTGATGTGAAAATTACTTTTGTTTAAGTTGTAGTTATATAATTAATTTACAAAGTTTACAAAAAGTTGCCTGACACTTTTTTCACATCTTAAAGAGATTGGTGTTGGAGCCTTGCATCTTGAGAGTATTGAAACAGCATTTGAACTTGATGGCAAAGAGGGAAGCTTATTAGCAAAAATGCGAGAAAGTTCTATCTATCTCACTGAAAATGGTAGAGTCGGAACACTACAAGAGATTGATCTGAAAATCTAACGCCGACGATAACTCAAAGCTTCCAGGAGATAAGGCTTGTTTTGTGCTTGAAAAAAAGATGAGTTGCTCATAAAAGAAATTATACGAGAGGAATATTTATGATAGATATCATATCGCAATGGTTTTTAGCAATGCTAGAAACTCATATGGGCATAATGCTTTTTTTGGTTTTAGGTCTAGGATATATACTCGGCAATCTACGAATTTATAATTTTACATTTGGTCCTGTTGCAGGTGTGCTTTTTGTAGGACTACTATTTGGGAACTTTGGTTTTCGCATTAGCAGTGGCTTTCAGATGGTAGGGTTTGCTCTCTTTATCTTTTCTGTTGGCTATCAGGCTGGGCCTGGATTTATTGCTGTTTTAAAAAAGGATGGCTTGAAATATTTTATACTCTCTTTAGCAGTAGCAATTACAGGTTTTGGTATTGCTTTAACATGGGCCCTCTATTTGGAACTTCCCCCTGGTATGTCTGCTGGCTTACTGGCAGGAGGATTAACAAGCTCTCCTACTCTTGCTGCAGCTCAAGATACTGTTATGGCGGCTAAAGATAGCTATCCTATGGGGCTTCATCCTGAAGATGTTGTTGATAATATAGCTACCGGGTACGCTTTAACTTATATCTTTGGTCTTGTTGGTCTTATTATTATGATTAAATACTTACCAAAAATAGTTGGTATTAACTTAGCCAAAGAGGCAGAGATATTTGAAAATGATGGAAAACAAACTGCACTCTCAGCTGAATATGTCACCATGAGAACTTACAAAATAACCAACCCTGAGCTTATCAATAAAAGCAGTGACGAACTCAGAGCAGAGTATTGGGATAATAAATCAGTGGTTCGAGTACTTCGTGATGGTAATAAACTCTCACTAGACAATGCAATACCTATACGCTTAGGAGATTTACTTGAAGTTGTAGGTTCAAGAGAATTTTTCACCAATGTAATGAGTAAAATTGCGAGAGAGATTCATCCTCAAGAAGATACTATCGTTAGGCAAGATAGTGCGCAAGCTGTTGTAACACAAAAAAATATTATTGGAAAGAGTATTAGTGAGATTAATATTGCCAAAGAGTTTGGACTCTTTTTATTGGCTATCCATCGTGGAGGAAAAGAAATAGATTTTTCTCATGCATTATCCCTTCAAGCTGGTGATGTCTTAAGCGTTATGGGGACACCTAATCAAATTGAATCTTTTGGCCTCTATCTAGGTTACGTCGAGCGTGATGCAATTAAAAGTGACATGGTTGCACTCTCTTTGGGGATTGTTATAGGTCTTATAGTCGGTACATTTTCAGTTACTCTAGGAGGTATTTCAATAGGACTAGGTTCTGCTGGTGGTCTTTTGGTTTCAGGACTATTTATCGGATATCGACGCAGTATCAAACCAACCTTTGCTCAACTTCCCGAAGCCACACGTTGGTTTTTAATGGAGTTTGGTCTTCTACTATTTATGGCAGGAGTAGGATTACGCGCTGGTTCTGGGATTTTAGATGCACTACAAGCACAAGGCTTTATGATTATTATTGCTGGTATTAGTATAACTATTATTCCTATTTTGGTAGGTTATTTTATTGGTGGAAAAATACTAAAAATATCACCAGCACTTCTCTTTGGAGCGATTACTGGAGCAATGACTAGTGGAGCTGCTTTAAGCGTTGTTATTAATGAAGCAAAAAGTCCTATACCTTCACTAGGATACACAGGAACATATGCCTTCGCAAATGTACTTTTAGTTATAGCTGGAAGTCTTATTATGATGTTTTAAAGTTTATGAACTGGAAATCTTATTATGGGTCAGGCGTTGAATATTCACTCTTGTTTCTTAACAATCTTACAAACTAAAGAGCGAGAGAGCCCAATAAACTGTGCAATCTTCGCCTGTGTATAACCATCTTGTAAAGCACTCATAATAGCATCATCTCTCTGTGTATTTTTGAAATGTTTTTTGAGTGTTTTTTGATATGCAGGTCTATTCACTTTATTAGAGCTAATCACTTTTTGTTTTTGTATCTCTTTGAGTAATTCTAATTCATCTTCTTGTAACTCTATTCCTATTATCTCTTGTATATTTTCATATGTCAGTTCTTGCAGTAGTTTTGAGTGGTGAGCACAGGTTACAGGAGTAAGTTTATTGGCTATAACTGCTCCTAAAGTGTAAGGATACTCACCCACTTTTTGCACAATATTTGCTTCTATAGGGTTTTGCTCTATATAGCGTACAAGTGTATAGTAGTATTCATCATCTGTAATGTAACGAGAATAGAAACGACCTTGCCAAAAATGACCAGAACGATTCTGTTTTTTATTGGCATAGATAGCGTAATTAGAGTTTATATGTTTCATAAAGAGTGATAGGTTCTCCATCTTTGTCTCAACAAGCAGATGAAAGTGATTTGACATCAAGCAGTAATCATGGAGTATAACTTGATATAAGTCACAAGCCTTACAGAGTAGTTTTAAAAACATCTCGTAATCACTCTCATCTACAAAGATATCGCTACGGTTTACACCACGGTTGATAATATGGTGATACCCTGCTAAATCTACTCTTGGTCTTCTTGGCATTGTGTGACCTTTTTGTTTTTTTATAGTATAGCATTATTTTAGTGAATATTCAACGCCTGACCCGTTTTTGTTTTTTTATAATCACAAAAGATTTCATCAAACTTTGGGTTATAAAAAACCAATGAGTTTTTATTACGACAGTTTAAAAATCAATAATAAGGATTATGACAACTTAGTAGAAGTTGGAGCATAAGTAACAGGTCTGGAAGAGAATTAGATTTTAGAAAAAGTTATCTTGACTTCTTGGGGTATTATACTTGTAGTATTTTTTATAACTAGCGAATAAATATCAACATAATTAGGAGTTGACACAATAAATTATGTTGATAATATTCAATATTTTAGCTTTTATAGACCTTTACAATTTGCATAATATGTTACTGTAGCAGGCCAGTCAGAAAAAATTCCTGTAATACCTACATCTTGAGCAAGAACATCCAACAATTCATAAGCATCGCCATCTCTTTTGATTGCATTATTTGTTGTTTGATAGTACCAACCACCACCACTATTTAATAGTCCTGAGCGTTCTAAAGTCCAAGTAATCATCTTAAGTCCAGATGCTTTAGCTTCAGTTGAATAAGCTGATGGAATAATTTCATTCTCACTGCTTAGTTTAACAAGTACCCACATTGGTGGTGCTACATAGTTTACTCCTGAAGCTTTGATATCATCCATACTTCTATTGCCCCACGTTAATGCATCATCTGAATTAAAACCATCAAAGTTTTCTCTATCATCTGCTGTCTCTCCATATGCACGACCATCTAAATAGACTGCTTGCTCTCCAAAGTCTGGATGTTGGTTTACCCAATGTAACACATCAGTATAATTAAACGATTGTGCAAAAACATTTTTAGCATTAACACCAGCATCGATATATTCTTGAATCATTTTTGATGCGTAATTTTCTTGTGTAAATGTAGCGTTATATGGCATTGCAACACTTGGTGATTTTAACTCTGGAGTCATTTTCACATTCAATTGAGTAAAAAGTTCAATACTCTCTGCATGCGTCATCAATGTACCTGTTTCAGTATATAAATCTGTTCTCCAGTCTGGAGTCGAAGCCATATACTCTTCTACTGTTTTTGCATTAGCATTACCTGCATCCATCTTTCCTTTTAAACTCTTGAACTCTGCTAAAGTAATGTCACTTGTACAGCATTTCACATTTTCAAATGGTTTTGCTTGAGTCATATCTGGTTGCACGGAACATTTATTTGCTAATGCTGTTTCCAAAATATTTGTAGTTGTATGAAGATCACATTGTGAGTGTCTACATACTAACTCTTCATCTTTTGTAAACGTAACATCGCATTCAATAATACCAGCACCCATACGTGCCGCAGCAATATATGATTCTTTAGTATGTTCTGGAAACTGCATCGCTGCACCACGGTGTCCAATAGAAAAGTCACTTTTTTTTGTACTTGAAGCCTGGCAAGACTCTAGCTCTTTTTTAAGTGCACTATCTTTCATTGAATCCACTAAATACATAGGACGAACACCTACATCGAATTGTGAATTAGAAGTTATTGAATTATCATCTCCACATCCTGAAAAAAATGCTATAGCTATTAAGCTACCAATTATAGTTTTACGCATACTGACTCCAGTTAAAAAATTAGGAAAACCCTTAAACAGAATACTAAAATACATTTATTACAAGTAAACTACAATATAGAAACAATTAGAAATCTTAATGAGTATATACACGTGGAATAGGGGTCGGGTTATAATTA
>JAYEPE010000063.1:0-20645 GCA_034723735.1 Campylobacterota bacterium
AATAATAAAAAGTATAACTTTACTCTTAATGGTGAAAAGCCATTTGAAGCTAAAGAGCTAAAAGCAGATAATGAGCTTCGCCTTGCTATGCCTATCACTAATGAATGGAATCGTTATTATTTAGTAAAATTTCCAACACAATATCTTGACTCATTGGATCTTGTTTTAGAAAATGATGAACTTGATGCCGTTCATTTAAATTATGAAAAAAATAGTGATTAATTAGAAACGATGAATATCACTTGGTTTTTTTAAGCGGTTAAAAAGATCAATAATAGAGATTTTTTCTCCTAAAATCTCTTTATAAACAACATAGTTTGCTAAAACTTTCTTACCATACTCTCGGCTTTCTGAATTACTCATCATCTCCATGCTTAAAAAAGGTTCATATTTAGCTTGGCTAAAAGCCTTACTCTTTACATGTCTTCGTGTAAACCCATAACCACCATTGTAGCTATAGGCAATTAAAAGAGGGTGATAGAAGCTTTTTTGGAGCCATTTTAAATGTTTTTTAGCATATTGAAGATTGGTTTCTGGTTTAAACATATCCTCTAATGATGTAAGTTTTGTTGGCATTTTCTTCTCCATATCACGAGCTAAAAAAGGCATAATTTGCATCAAACCCATAGCATAGGCATGTGACAAGGCAGAGGGAATAAAACGGCTCTCTTGACGCATGAGAGAGTAGATAATAGCTTGCGTATCAAGAGGCAGCTCTTTTACATACTCACGATAGGGCATGATAAAGCCTTGATGGTGATATTTTGTAGCGCGTTCATAAATAAAAGAGGAGACCCCTTGCATATTTTCATTACGATAATATTTTGAGAGAGCATCAAGACGTTCTTGAGGAGTGGCTTTAACTTCATCCAAAATTTTCAACCAGACAAAAGGATCGGTAATATCTTCTTTTTGCACAGATTTGTGATAATTGAGACTTGCATAATAATTTCCAAGAGGCTCTTGTAATTTTTCACGTGCAAAAAGGGTATATATATTGATATCAAAACTACTGCTTAAGGTGTTTAGGATTTTTTTATTGTGCGTAATCTGATATTTCCAAAAAAGAGCTTTATCTTTATCTGCTTGAAAATAAAATTTTACGTAAGCAATATCTAAGTGCTGTAGCGCAATATCTTCTTTGCCTGCCTTAATTGCATTAAGTGCTAGGTAGAAATGTGATTTGGGGTTTTTTACATCTTTAATCTTTACATGTAAAAGTGATTTACGAATCCTATCGAGCTCAGGGAACAAGACACTATAGGCAATAAACTTATCAAAACGCCACTCTTTAGAGAGATTATGGAGCTCTTTAGGTGTATAAGGTCGGTTAAAATTAGCATTACGATACTTTTTGCCCCCACGCATAAAAATCTCTAAAAGTGTTGCAGCACAAAGAGTATCTGAAACTCTACTGTTCTTCATTGCCTTCATCCACGGTAGTTTTTTCTTATCTGTAACTCTTTTTAGAAGTTCCTTTTTTTCACTTCTTGTGAGTTGTTGATATTTATATGGTGTTAATGCAAGATTCAGACAGTTCATATCTTTTAATATTAGAAGGTTCTTAGGCTTTGTAGAGAGGCATTTTGTGGTGTATTTGATAGCTTTATCATCTCCCTTGTATGCGTAAGTGTAAAGATCATTAATAGAGACATTTTTAATCTGATAAAAGGCTTCTTCTGCTTCTTTGTGGGTAATATTCTGTTTCATAAATTGCCAAATCATAAAGTTTTTGGCACGGCTTGGAGGTTTTGAATTTATCTCTTCAAGTGTGATGGCATTAACACTAAAGGCTAATGCACAAAGAACTAAAAGTCTAATCATGCAACACTAGCGACAGAGTTAATAACACTAACAAGTAAGACATCAGCAATTTGAAGTCCAATAATAATAACTAAAGGTGAAAGATCAATACCGTTGTAAACGCTAGGAATATAACGACGAACTAAAACATAAGCCGGTTCTGTAATACGATAAAGTAACTGCACAATTGGATTGTTTGGATCAGGCCGTACCCAACTTAAAAGTGAAGCAATAATAACCACCCAGATATAAATCGTAATCAGATTATGTAAAATTCCACCTAATCCATAAATAATACTACTTATCATTTGATAATCTCCCCAAGATAATTTTTTAAGTACGCATAGAGGTTTGAAACTTCAGGACCATGCTCTGTACCAGTAAGTAAAAGATGCAGTGGTTTTAAAAGGGCTTCTTCTTCTAGTCCACTCTCTTTTACAAGATATGCTTTAAACTCGTTGAACTCTTCAAAGTGAGGTGCCATTTGAATAATATTACGTATTGTCTCAGTTTGCTCTGCAAATATTTCTGGAATTTTTTTAGGAGCAAATATAGGTTCAATTTTTGCACGAAGTTCTTTGAGGGTACTGGCTTCATTAAGATAAATTTTAGCCATTTTACCAATATCAATATCCGCAAAACCAACATAACGTGAAAGCTCTTTATCATCAAGCATTTTTAGATGTTCTTGATTAATAAAACGAAGTTTGTCTATATCAAAGCGGGTAGGGGATGCAGAAATATCTGAAAGATCAAACCACTCTAGTGCCTCTTGTATGGTGAAAATTTCATGAGGAGCTTTCGTAGTTGCTACAATAAGATAATTGCTAATAGCTGAAGGTAGAAATCCTTCTTCAAGCATCCATTTTACGCTTGAAACACTGTCTTGCTTGCTCATCTTTTCGCCCTCATTATTTAAAATAATTGGTATATGAGCATAGTGGATATCTTTCGTATAACCAAGAGCATGATGAATAGCGATCTGTTTAGGTGTGTCACTTATGTGATCTTCACTACGAATAACAGTTGCAATATTACTAATCATATCATCAATAGCACAAGCAAAGTTATCCGTTGGATTTTTATCTTGACGCATAATAATAAAACTATTATCACCTTCGATGATATCGCTTACATGTAAGGATGAATTTGGTTTTTTTAGACGAATTACAAAAGGATTCATGTTATCAATAACCAAGTCTGCAGGTAAGTTTTCGCAAGTACCATCGTAGCGATAGGCTTTTTTTGCCACTTTAGCTGCTTTTTTCTTTGATTCTATAGTCTCTGGAGTACAAAAACAGCTAAATGCTTTTTTGTCATGCAGAAGTTGCAGTGCCATTGCGCGATGGTACTTTAGATGACTACTCTGATAAATCACCTCTTTGTATTCAATACCAAAAAGTCCCAAGATATCAAGAATTTCTTGATCTTTTCCTTCGATATTTCGCTCTGTATCCATATCTTCGATACGTACGATAAGGGCTTCATCGTTTTGTTGAGATAATAGATAGTTAAAAATGGCAAGACGGAGATTTCCGATATGCATATCACCTGTAGGTGATGGTGCGAAACGTAGCATTAAGATTCCTAAAATATTTTTTCAAATAATAGCATTTAGGTACTTAATTAAATCAAATTTAGAGTAAAATCCGCGCATGAAATAATGAAGGAAAACAAATGACTCTAGCAATTATGTGTTCAGGTGGTGATGCTCCTGGTATGAATCCAGCAATTAAAAAATTTGTAGATCATACCTATAAAAAAGGTGTAGATGCATATCTCATTTATGATGGTCTTGAAGGGCTTATTGATAACTCAATTGAAAAAGCTTCTCATCAAAAAGTGGCAGGTATCATGCACAATGGAGGGACGATACTTCGCTCTTCTCGCTCAAAACGTTTTTATGAAGATAAATATCGCCTTCAAGCTTTTAAAAATCTTCAAGCACATAAAATTGATGGGCTTGTTGTTTTAGGCGGTGATGGCTCATTTCGTGCTATGGAGCGATTTAGTTCTGAGTTTGATCTTAATTTTGTAGGTATTCCTAGCACTATAGATAATGATATCTATGCAACAGAGTATTGCCTTGGTGTTGATACGGCTTTAAATGTTATTCGTGATGCTCTTGATAAGATTCGTGATACGGCAGCCTCATTTAAACGTGCTTTTATTGTTGAAGTTATGGGGCGTGACTGTGGTTATTTAGCCATAGTTTCAGCTATGGTTAGTGGTGCAGAAGTGTGTGTTATTCCTGAGCTTCCTTTTGAGAGTGAAAATCTTGGAAAACGATTAGCCCAAGAGGTTAAAGAAGGAAGAGGTTATATTATTGCTATCGTAGCTGAGGGAACACAAAAGACAACAGAAGTGTATAACTGGCTACAAGATGATATTGGTTTAGAGACGCGAGTAAGTATCTTAGGTCATATTCAACGTGGTGGTAATCCTAGCGTTTATGATCGTCTTATGGCTTTTGATTTTACTATTATCGCAGTAGATCACCTTCTTAAAAATAGTGATTCTAATAAAGTCGTGGTTTACCAAAAAGGTGAATTTAAATTGCTTGATATCGAAGAAGTTGTTTCAAATAAATATGTGATGCCACAACATTATCTTGATGCGATACATTTATTAGACTAAAATAACGAAAAAGCGAGCACTAAATGTGTTCACTTTTCAGACTGAGACCCTTAAGGTGTGTAACAGGGTACGAATAAGCAATACCAGAACCCTCCCCAACAATATCAAGCTCATGCATAACGTGTTTAATTATCTCATCAACATTAGCAGATGGAATTAAGAACATTAGATTTGCATCGGTATTTTCAGATTCGAGTCTATTATAGAAATTATCCATCTCTTCAAGACCCATGCCGTGTGCATCCATGATTGTAACTCCCGTTGCTCCTGATTCTTTAGCAGCAATAAGTGCACGATCTTTTTTACGGTGCGGTACAATAATATGTACAGCAGAGAAACGCATATCAAAAGAGTGACGCTGATCTGTTCCCTCAACATTGACGGTAGTAAGACCCATATTATTAGCATCTTCAATAGCATGGCGAAGTTCTGCAATATGCTCTTCTTCAAGTTGATGTACACCTTTAACACCAAGTTTATCGGTAATGATTCCATAGAGCATTACAGTAATCATTGGAAAAAGCGATGCAAAAGCAATCAAACCAAATCCATCAATAAGAGGATCTCGTCCTGGAATATTAGTCGCAAGACCAAGACCCAGTGCTGCAACAAGAGGAACTGTAACGGTTGATGTTGTCACACCACCACTATCATAAGCGATAGGAATAATGTATTTTGGTGCAATGAAAGTTAAGGCAATAACAAAAGCATATCCTGCAACAATATAATAAACAATATGCCCACCATCAACAATTCTAAAAGCACCAAGTGCGATACCAATAGCAACACCAAAGGCAACAAAAATGCGAAGAGCAAAATCATTTACTTTCCCATCACTAATCTCTTTAGCCTTGCGGGCAATAGCAGAGAGTGCAGGTTCTGCCATAGTTGTAGAAAAACCAATAGCAAAAGCAAAAACATAGATAATAGCAGTGCTATCACCTCGGGTAAGTTGATAAGCCATTGTCTCACCAAGAGAAAAAAGTCCCATCTCAAGACCTACGATAAAAGCATCAAGACCAAGAATAACTAAAGCAAAACCAATCAGTACTGTTTTAAGATCATCAATAGGTTTTTTGATTACTACGTATTGAAAAAAGAAGATAATCGCAAGAATAGGAATAACATCTTTGATAACATGCAAAAGACCTATGCCAAGACTAACAAAAGACATCTCGGGAATAACGCTAACGGCTTCATTGACTTTTGCAATAATAGGCCCTGCGCTCACTTGAGCTTCTACAAGTTCATAAACAGCAATACCATAAATTTGTACAAAAATCATTGGTGTTAGCGAGGCAAAAGCGATTAAGCCAAAACCATCAAGAACAGGATTGCGACCCTTTATGGTTGAGGCTAAACCAATACCCAAAGCAGCAACAAGTGGTACTGTAACTGTCGAGGTTGTAACACCACCAAGGTCGTAGGCAAGCCCCACAATTTCATTAGGAGCAAAGGCTGTAGTACTTACTACGAGAACATATCCCGTAATAATATAATAATGAATAGGATGACCTTTAATAATACGCCAAACCCCTAATAAAATCGCAAAACCAACAGAAAATGCCACTACAAGTCGTAGAATATCTGCATCAATTCTGCCACTACTAATACTTGCTGCTTTAACAGCAATAACATAGAGTGCTGGTTCGGCGACAGTAGTACCAAAACCAATTAAAAATCCAAAAAGTAAAATCCAAAAGGTAGAACCTTTATGTGCAAAATCAGATGCAAGTTTCTCTCCAACAGGAAAGATTCCAACCTCTAAACCGAGTAAAAATACAGCTAGACCCACACCAACAATAGCAAGACCTATAGCTGTTGAAAGCCAATTCTCTGGTATTGTCTGAATGATAGCCAACTGAAAAAAGAGAATAACGAGAATAATGGGAAGAAGGTCTCGAAATGACTCTTTTAAGAGTTGGATAAAAGATCTAAAATTCAACATATCTTTTTCCTTTATTGATAATATATAAAAAGATTATAGTGAATTTTGTTTAGTATAAGATTGAAAAAAAAATTATTTACCTATTTTTACCATTTGACGGCGTAGATAAGCAATTTTACTTTGTAATGGTAACTCTTTTGGGCAGACATCTTCACAACCTAAGAGGGTCATGCAACCAAAGACTCCATCTTCATCCCCAACAAGCTCATAATAATCTTCATCATTGCGTTTATCTCGTGGGTCAAGCTGATATCGTGCTATTTTGTTGAGTCCTACTGCGCCAAGAAAATCATCATTCATCTGCATCGTACCACATCCTGCAACACAGCATCCACATTCAATACAGCGATCAAGTTCATAAATTTCTTCTGCTAATTCAGGTTCCATACGCTCTTCAAGTGCATCAGTATTGATTGTCTCTTCAGTATGAATCCACGTCTCTAAACGTTCATTTAAACCTCGCATCCAATTTCCTGTATAGATAGAGAGATCACCAATAAGTTCAAAAGTGGGCAGTGGTGCTAAAGTAATTTCAGCATCCATCTTTGATGTAAGGGTTCGACATGCTAATCCAGGACGACCATTGATTAGCATAGAGCAACTTCCACAGATACCAGCACGACAGACAAAATCAAATTTTAATGAGTTATCCATATGTTTTCGTATATCATTGAGAGCGATATAGAGTGTCATCCCTGGGGCTTCACGTATTTCAAAGGTTTCCATACGTGCTTTATCATCCTTTAGGTGAGGATCATAACGTAATATAGATATTTTTAGAGTTCTACCGTCACTCATTTTTGAAACCTTTCACTAAGACGTTCATTGCGTCCTTGGTATTTTTTAGGGAGTTTCTCTCGAAATGGCATTAAAGATTCTTGCAAATCAAAACGATTATCAGCATTATCTTTTATGCCATCAACTACTTTTTGACGTATTGCACTTTGTGGGTGAACAATATTGAGGTTTTTCCCATATCCTCTAAAGCCAGGAGGAAGCTCCATTGCATCTATATCGATATCTTCATATTCAATATCAGGGAGTGTTTGCTCTGATGTTTTCCAAGAGGTGATGCTGCGATTAAGCCATTTTTCATCATTACGCTCAGGATAGTCTTCACGAGCATGAGCACCTCGACTCTCTGTACGAAGTAGGGCGCCATAGGCAACAGTTAGGGCTACTTTAATCATCTTTTGGGTTCTATATGCATTTACAAGTGCAGGATTGGCCGCAAGTGATTGTGAGCGATGAACGGTAATATTACGACTGCGTATCAGGAGTTGTTCAAGCTCATTAACTGCATCTTGTAAGTCTGTCGCATTTCTGAAAATTCCTACCTTATCCATCATGATTTTTTCCATTGTCTCACGGAGTTCAAAGGCATCTTCTCCCCCATCTTTATGGATAAGTTTCTCAAGTTTGTCTTGCTCTTTTTGAATAAAGCTTTCAATAGTTTGCGTGGAAATATTAATATGACTCTCTGGTGTTTCACAAAAATCAGCAATATATTCAGCGACTAGCATTCCTGAAACAACTGTTTCACTGACAGAATTACCACCAAGACGGTTAAAGCCATGCATATCCCAACATGCAGCTTCTCCACATGAATATAAACCTTTGAGCGTTTGCGATTCACCTGTATATTTGGTACGAATACCTCCCATAGAGTAGTGCTGTGTTGGGCGTACTGGAATCCAATCAACAGCAGGATCAATACCTAAAAAACTTTCACAGATTTCTTTGACTTCACGTAAGTTTTTTTCAATGTGCTCACGTCCCAAGATGGTAATATCAAGCCAAAGATGATCACCATAGCGTGATTGTACCCCTTTGCCTTTTCGAATATGTTCTGTCATACGACGTGAAACAACATCACGAGAGGCTAACTCTTTTTTGTCAGGCTCGTAATCAGGCATAAAACGATATCCATCAACATCACGAAGAAGACCACCATCTCCACGACAGCCTTCAGTTGTTAAGATACCAACAGGAACAATGGCGGTAGGGTGAAACTGAATGGCTTCCATATTTCCAAGTGTTGCTATTCCTGTTTCAAGGGCTAAGGCTTGACCTATTCCTTGGCAAATTGTTGCATTTGTAGTCACGCTATATAAACGTCCATATCCACCAGTTGCGATAACAGTAGTTTTGGCAACATAAGCATTAAGCTCTCCTGTCATTAGGTTACGAGAGACTGCGCCATAACAACGTCCATTTTCATGAATCAGAGTAAGGGCTTCTCGACGTTCACGGATTTCTATCTTATTTTCATGGGCTTTATTATCCATAGCATAGAGCATACTATGACCAGTGCCATCTGAAGTGTAACAGGTACGCCATTTTTTCGTTCCACCAAAATCGCGAGCGGTAATTAAGCCATGAGCCTCTTCCTTCTCATTGAGCGTGATACTTTTTGCATTGATGATAGCTTGACGATTTCCTTTTTTAACACGGTTCCAAGGTACACCCCAAGCGGCTAATTCACGAATAGCTTTGGGTGCAGTATTGACAAACATTCGTACCACATCTTGATCTGCTCCCCAGTCACTTCCTTTCACCGTATCTTCAAAGTGAACATCTTCATCATCACCTTCACCCATAACAGAGTTGGCGAGACTTGCTTGCATGCCTCCTTGTGCTGCTGCAGAGTGAGAACGTTTTGGTGGAACTAAGGTGAGTAAAATGGTATCAAGACCACGTTCTTTAACACCTGTTGCCGTACGAAGACCTGCAAGACCTCCACCAATAATTAAAACATCTGTATAGGTTATTTTCATTTGTTAACTCCCGCAGGATGATAGCGCTCACCCACTTCATAATCATGACTATAGCCTATATTCATGTATCGTGACAATGCAAAGACTCCAATAGTTAAATAGAAGGTGACTACAAAGTACATAATCGTACGTAAGAAAGCACGACGCTGTTTCATATATTTTTGCTGATGAGCCTCGAAAAGTCCCCATTTTAAGATAAGACGATATACACCAATGCCTGCATGAGTAACAACAGCAAAAAGAAGCAAGAGCAAAAGTGGCCACATCATCCCAGTTGCTATACGATCAGACGAAGCATACGGACCAATTTGATCAGGTAGCGTTATCATAGTGTAGAGGTGAATAGAAGCTAAAAAAAACATGGCAAACCCAGTAATGACCTGAATGGCCCATAGCGAGGTGTCATGATGATTCATTCGAGTCATATGAATTTTCATTGCTTTGTATTGTCTGTAATTTGAAGGAAATTTACGTAGAGCAATAAAGGCATGAAGTATAATAATCAATAGAATTGATGTTGCTAAAAATGAGATAATAATAGGATGTTTTTCTCCAAAAAAGTAATAACCCTCAAAAAATTGTGTCATTACATACATAGCATCATGAGAGATTAAAATACTTGATTCAAAAAGAATATGACCTGAGATAAAGAGTGCAAGGATAATACCTGTAAGACTTTGAAGAAAATCTAGCCTTGCTGGTGTTTTATTAATGTGACTTTTTTTAAACATGTAAACCTCTGAAAAATATTGCGTATTATACCATTTACATGTAAGACTTTACAGAGATAAACGAATTCCTACTGGGCAGTGATCTGAACCCATAATATCTTCTAATATAAAGGCATCTTCTAAGCATTCAGCTAAATCATCAGAAATAAAGAAATAATCAATCCTCCAGCCCACATTTTTTGCCCTAGCTCCAGAACGGTAACTCCACCAACTATAGGCATCTTCCATATCTCCGTGAACATATCTAAATGTATCAATATAGCCATGTTCGATAACTTTATCTATCCACGCACGTTCAATAGGTAAAAATCCTGAAGTTTTAGAGTTTGCTTTTGGATTTTTGAGGTCTATCTCTTTGTGCGCGGTATTTACATCACCACAAAAGACAATCGATTTTCCTGCATCACGGAGAGTGTCGCAATAATTTAAAAAATCATCATAAAACTTCATTTTATAAGCCAAGCGTTCATCGTCTTTTTGGCCATTTGGAAAATATATACCAAATACTATAATATCACCATAATGATTTTCAATAATACGACCCTCATTAAGAGTGTCAATGTCCTTACATGTAAAGCTTTTATCTGAAGTAAAATTAGAGATACTCATTGTTCCAGAGTAGCCTTTTTTCTCTGCAGAGTTTACATGTAAGGCAGAATATTCATCAAAAAGTCCTTCAGGTATCTGCTCTGGTAGAGCTTTAATCTCTTGTAAAAAAAGAAGATCAGGCTTGCGTTCGTTAATCCAGTCTAGGGCATTCTTGTTAGCAACTGCGCGAATGCCATTAACATTCCATGAGATTATTTCTACAGATCCAGTCATAATTTATCCAATAATATTGAAGTTTTTAAAAAAAGAGGGTCTCCCCTAAGGGAGAAAAAAGTTTTATACGAAATTAACGTCAGTCACGTGGTGTTTAAGTCCAAGTTCTTCACTAGAACAACCTAGAGCTAATCCTACCATCTGCTGCATGTGTAAAACAGGAATTTCTAATTCACGTCCTACCGCTTTACCAGCGTGATCTGCTTGCGTATCAAGTTTTAGGTGACAAAGAGGGCAAGGTGTTACCATCCAGTCAGCATTTTGATCAATAGCACCCATAAGAGCATTTCCAGTTAATACTGCGGCAGTATGAGGGGCTTGAAGCTCAACATGGAAACCACAGCATTTGTTTTTCTCTTCATACTCAACATTTGCTCCACCACAAGCGATGATTAAATCATCAAGTGAAGTTGGGACATACGGATTGTCGCCTGCTTGAAGCTCAGAAGGGCGAAGGTTATGACAGCCATAAAATGGTGCAATATTAAATTGACTCAGTGGTGTTGTTATCATATCTTTAAGCTTATCAAGACCAAAGTCATCGATAATTGCATATAAAAAGTGCTTAATTTCTGATGTACCCTGATACTCTAAGCCCACTTCTGCAAGTTTTTCATTTACACGTGCTTTAAGCTCTGCATCTTCATCAAGACGGTGTTTTGTCATAGCTGTATTTAATTGACAGGTATTACAGATAGTAATCATAGTCATACCTTGCTTTTCAGCGTAAGCAATATTACGGGCATTGAGTACTAATGAAAGAAAATCATCATAATCTTGTAAATGTGAAGCGCCACAACAGCTTGCTTCAGTGAGCTCAACGATTTCAATGCCTAACTTGTTAGCTACTGCGTAAGTTGACATAAGTTGTTCAGGTGTACTCTCTTTTGCGGTACAACCTGTAAAAAGTGCATATTGTAATTTTTCCATACTCATGACTCCTTAAAATTTTACTGTTGATGAAGATTTAACAAGTTTTTGAATCTCGTCAAGCTTATCAGATTTAGGCATATTCCATGGAAGAACAATTTTGCCTTTTTTGAACATTTTGAGTGCAACAGGAACGTG
This sequence comes from Campylobacterota bacterium, assembly GCA_034723735.1. Lineage (GTDB taxonomy): Bacteria > Campylobacterota > Campylobacteria > Campylobacterales > Sulfurimonadaceae > S010-53. The sequence goes on from JAYEPE010000063.1 coordinate 11,787, forward strand.
TTTTATTACACCAAGATTACCTTCTGAATAGCGAACAAGTTCACCTTCATCAAGTAAACCATGTTTCTTAATAGAGTGTGCAAAACCGACTGCGTGACGTGTAGCTACATTATTAAGTGCATCATCTCGTTCAAATACTTGGTTATGTAATTTCGTAATTTTTTCAATTGGATTTACATCTTTTGGACATACTTCTGCACATTCAAAACACTTAACACAATCCCAAACGCCAGCTCCAGGTGCATTGATGATGCCAATACGCTCATCAATACCCTCATCACGGACATCTGCATTAAAACGAAATGCCTTTGCAAAGGCTGCAGGCCCAAGGAAAGCATCATTAATTTCAATTACAGGGCATGAGTAGTGACACAGACCACATTGGATACATAAGTCAGACTCTAAAAGTGCTTCTGCTTCTGCTGGAGAAACAGCACATTCCATTTCAGGGTGCTCTTCGATGTGGCTAATAAGATAAGGTTCAACCTCTTCATGTTTTACCCAGAAGTCTTCTTTATCAATAATCATATCCTTAATGGCACGTTTAGTACTCAGTGGATCTAAGGTGAGTTCTGTACCAAAAAGTGCAATCATGTCATTCATGCGCTCTTTACAAGCAAGAACACCTTTGCCATTAACCTTGATAGCACAGGCACCACAGATACCATGACGGCAACTACGACGGTAGCTAAAACTTCCATCATGTTCCCACTTAATTCGGTTTAAAATATCAAGAACAACCTCTTCTGAAGTAACTTCCATCTCTATTGTATTATAGTAAGGAAGGTAATCAGTTTCGGAATTGAATCGGAATACTTTAAATGTAATTGTTTGTGTTGTAATATTGTTATCCATTTTCAGCTCCTTAATACGTTCGTTCTTTGAGTTCATGCTTGCCAAGTGTGACATCCATGTAATCAAGAGTTAAATCACCATTTTCATCCATGTATGCCATGGTGTGTTTGAGGAAGTTTTTATCATCACGTGTGTCAAAATCTTCACGGAAGTGAGCACCACGGCTCTCTTTACGTGCTAATGCACTTTCAACAATAAAGAGTGAATAATCTAACATGTGACCAAGTTCAATAGCTTCTTGAAGATCTGTATTGAAGATTTTTGATTTATCATCAATACGACAATTTTCATTAAAACGCTTACGAAGTTTTTTAACAATTTTCACTTGTTTTGCTAGTAAATCTTCAACTCTAAAAACACCAGCATTATCTGTCATACTCTGCTGAAGCTCATCACGTAATGCAGGAACTGTGTCTGTGCCGTTACGAGTTAATATAGCTTCAACTTCATTAATCATTGTATCTGCATCAGATTCTTTTGCTTTTTCTAATGTCAAGGTCTCAAGGTCTTTAAGGATAGTTTGACCTACATGTCGGCCAAAAAAGAGTGCTTCAAGAACTGAGTTTGCGCCAAGACGGTTTGCTCCATGCACACTAGAACATGCAGTTTCACCTGCTGCGTAAAAACCATCTACAAAATCACTGTTATTTTGACGAACATGTCCATCCATATCAACTGGAATACCACCCATAGAGTAGTGAGCAGTTGCACTAATAAGAATTGGTTCTTTAATCATGTCGAGACCTAGAAAACAGATAGCAAGATCACGAAGCTCTGGTAAACGCTCCATAATCAGATCTTTTCCTAAGTGTGTTAAATCAATATAAACCGCATCTTTACGTGGACCAACACCACGTCCTTCGCGAATTTCATTAATAATGGCACGACTTACAACATCGCGTGAAGCAAGTTCCATCTTATTAGGCGCATACTTATCCATAAAACGCTCACCTAGAGAGTTCAATAGTTTTCCACCTTCTCCGCGAGCTGCTTCAGAAATTAAAACACCATTACCAGAGAGACCTGATGGATGGAATTGTACAAATTCCATATCTTCTAAAGGAAGACCATGACGTGCAACTATAGAGAGTCCATCACCAGTATTAGCATGGGCATTTGAGTTAATCTTAAATGAACGTGCATAACCACCCGTTGCAAACATAACAGCTTTAGCGTTAAAAATCGCTTTTTCCATATTGCGGATATTAAAAGCAACAACACCACTAACTTTACCATCTTTATAGATGATATCAGCAGCGTACCACTCGTCCCAGAATTTGACTCCAGAACGAAGTGCTTGTTCATAAACAGTCTGTAAAAGCGTTAAGCCTGTACGGTCTTTTGCATAGCATGCACGTGGTGATGATTGCCCACCAAAAGGGCGTTGAGCAATCGTACCATTTTCGTTACGAGAAAAAGCTGCACCCATACGTTCCGCCCAGCGAATCGTTTTGGGTGCCTCTTTACACATTAGTTCAACAACATCTTGATCTGCTAAATAATCAGAACCTTTGACTGTGTCAAATTCATGAAGTTCAATAGAATCTTCATCGCTCAGCGCAGCATTAATACCACCTTGCGCAGCACCAGAGTGGCTACGTAGTGGGTGAAGTTTTGTAATAACAGCAACGTTTTTACCTTCTTTTTCAAGTTCGCGAGCTGCAGTTGATCCTGCAAGTCCGGCACCAACGATGACGACATCGTAAGTATGTATAGGGATACTCATACACATTCCTTAATAGTTAAGTAAGTGGCTGATTATACCGTGAGATTACTTGAGAGCGAATAAAAATTGCTTATGCAAAGAGGTTTAATTGTTTTGTTACTAATTAACCCATTCTAAGATCATTAAAAATACTTTAGAATTTTTTTGAATTAGTACGAAGTTGAGCAATGAGATTAATACTTTTTTCTTGAGCTTTTGAAAGTATATCTTTAGTGAGTTGTATCGTATCTTCTATAGGTTTTTTATCTGATTTTGTAGTAAAACCACCTGAAACAGTGATAGAAACTTTATCACCTTGTGGAACTTTAAAGTGGGTCTCTGCAATACTTTGACGAATTTTTTCACACTCTTCAAGTGCCTCTTTTTTTGTGTTACGACCTAAAATTATTGCAAATTTCGACTCTTCTATGCTTGCTGTAATATCTATAGCTTGTGCATAGAGTGAGATTAAAAAAGCAATTTTTTTGCGAACAACTTCCATATACTCATCATGATATGTATTTTTTAAGGCAGCATAATTATCAATATTAAAAATACAGACACTTAATGTATTGTGTTCACGAATAGCAGGTGTCGAATTATAGGTATGAATCAGCCCTTTATAATTTTTTAATTGTGTTAATGGGTCAATATGCATTGGATTGTCTGTATGTGAATCTTTTTTATATTTAGCAACAACAGCCTGTATTTCAATAGTTTTAATCTGATAAGGGCTATTTTTTGATGTCACACCATAAAGTGATTCAATATCACGAAGAATATGGTGAAATTGTCTGTGAATCATTAGTAAAAAAAGAAGACCAACAATAACAGAAGCATAAATGATAGTTTCGCGTATAATAAATTGTTCATGTTCTGTATCAATATGTTTTGTAAGTATTTCATAAATACTAAGATTAAGAGCATTGTATTGTTTATTGAATAGAGCAAAGGCTTGTTGAGACTCTTTATTGGCAATATATTTTTTTGTATCGGTTATGAACCGCGTATTGAGTTGTGTGAAAGTTTCAAAATTTTTATGATCTGTACTGCTTGAAGAGAGAAAACGCAAGGGATCAAAGGCAGTAAAAGTCTCTGCATAATTTTTTACATTATTTGAAAGTTCTGCACTGATGCTTTGAAACTTAATCATATCTAAGGTTTCATCTTGAGTTTGGATATTTTTGATACTCTGAATATCACTGCGATGTTTTTGTAAGATAGAAATTTGTGTCTTGGAATTGTGTTCACCGAGCATCATGAGTGCTATCAAAACTAAGAGAAGAATAAAAATAGTTAATAAAGTAGTAACTGAAGTAAATATTTTTTTTATTGACAAATTCATAGCGTAACTCCAAAAAAATCTTTTATTTTACTAATCATAGCATTTTAAAAATAATAAAGTAAAATGAAGTGGTATAATTGCGCTTTAAATAAAACAAAAAGTTAGCCATAGTGAATAGTGAAGATTATTTTATCCAATGTATGCGTCAATATAGCCATAGTATTGGTGATGATGGAGCTGTTATTGCCAATACAGTCTATTCTAAAGATGCTTTTTTTGAAGAAGTGCATTTTAAACGCTCATGGATGACACCTTATCAAATTGCAACTAAAGCGATGATGGTAAATATTTCTGATGCAGTTGCTATGAATGCTAGAGCAAAATATGCACTTCTAAGTGTAGCAATGCCAAAAAATTTGAGTAAATACGAGATGACAGAATTGGCACGTGGATTTCAAGAGAGTGCTGCTAAATTTGGTATTGAGATCATTGGTGGTGATACTATTGCTAATAGCAAGCTTGATATTACAGTTACAATTATCTCAGAGTCAAAAAAACCTCTCTATCGTCAGGGTTTAAAAGAGAATGATTTGCTCTGCTATACGGGAAAATTAGGAGAATCAAAACGTGATTTATTGCGGGTAATGCGCGGTGGAAAACTTCATACTAAGAGTAGATTTATCTCTTTACATGTAAGAGATGAATTTATTGCCAAAAATCGCTCTTTGCTTCGTGTTGGCATGGATATCTCTGATGGTCTTTTTAGTGATTTAGAGAAACTTGCAAGGATTAATCGTTGTGGATTCCATTTTGATAAAAAAGTGGCAAAATCATTAGGCTGTAGTGGTGAAGAGTATGAGATGCTTATAGGTATAGATAAGCGTCATCGTAAGGCATTGGTGCACAGGGCAAAACAGTTACGTGTGCCATTAACAATCTTTGCAAGGGTAAAGCGGAAGCATTTTAAAAACCTTTGTAAAGCACATCATTTTTAAAGAAAATATTTATGGATAGACTTTATTTTTTAGACCATGCCTCGATACCTTTTCATTTTAGACAATCTCCGAGAGATTTTGTTGTTGAAGAGGTGCCTTTGTATGAGTGGAGCGGTGAGGGTGAACATCTTATCTTACATGTAAGAAAAAAAGAGCTAAGTACATGGGACATGGTGAGTGCTATTGCTAAGCATTTAGATATTAAAGAGCGTGAGATTGGTTATGCAGGTTTAAAAGATAAAAATGCTATGACAAAACAGTACATTTCACTGCTTAAAATTCATGAAGAAAAGCTTGCCTCCTTTGAACATGAAAAAATTAAAATTTTAGGAAAATTTTATCATAATAATAAGATACGTATTGGACATTTACGAGCCAATCGATTTTTTATCCGTCTGAAAAAAGTAAGTCCTGTAGCTGCAGAAAAAATCAAAGAAGCTCTGAAAAATATTGAACTTCATGGAATGCCAAATTATTTTGGATATCAGCGTTTTGGAATGTATGGTGATAACTATAAAAAAGGGCAGGGCATAGTTGAAAAGACTCTCAAAGAGCGCAATGTAAAAATGCGTAAAATGTATGTGAGTGCCTATCAAAGTCATCTTTTTAATCTTTGGCTGAGTCGGCGTATCGAAATTAGTAAGCTTATTAATAGTTTTGAGCTCTCAGAGCTCTCAGCACTTTTAAATTTACCTGAACATGATATTATTGCTATGAAAAAACAGAAGCACCCTTTTAAGTTAATAGAAGGTGATACAATGATGCATTACCCTCATGGGCGTCTATTTGCTTTAGAATATAGTGATGAGGAGATAGCTCGTTTTGATGAGCGTCTTATTTCAGTTACGGGGCTTCTTAGCGGTAAGCGTGTTAAGACATCGCAGGGACAAGCGCGCCTTATAGAAGAAGACTTTGATGTGAAAATGGATGAAGATGGTGCACGACGGTATGCATGGATTTTCCCTGAAGAATGCGAAGCCAATTACCGTGAAGAAGAGGCATGGATGGAGTTGCATTTTACCCTTCCTAAAGGCTCTTATGCCACAGTATTAGTAGAAGAGATAGCAAAAAGAGATATAAAGGGAAAAATTAATGAGTAAACATTTTACAAATGCAATATCACGAGGTTTTGGCAAGTTTGCCTCAAAAGAGTTTTCCTCAGGTTTTCAAAAAATTGTTAATAAAAGCTATGTAAAATTAATGAAACTTGATATGAGTGAATTTGAAGCACCTGAAGTATATGCAAGTTTAAATGCACTTTTTACACGTAATCTCAAGGTGCAGCGTAAATTTTCAGAGGACTTACATGTAATGATTTCACCGTGTGATGCTTTGATTTCTGAATGTGGCAGTATTGATGAGAAACTTGCTATGCAAATTAAAGGAATGTCTTATAATGTTGATGCACTTTTAGGTGATAAGGTCTTAGATGAGTCAAAAGCTCTTATTCATGGGGGTGAATATTGTAATTGGTATCTCTCGCCACGTGATTATCATCGTTATCATATGCCGATTGACTGCCAAGTACTTCAAGCTATATATATTCCAGGCAAACTCTATCCTGTAAATATGCCAGCACTCAATAACATTGCCTCTTTGTTTGTTGAAAATGAACGTGTTGTTTTAGAGTGTATAGCACAAGGCAAGCGTTTTTATATGGTAATGGTAGGTGCGCTCAATGTTGGAAAAATGCAGATTAGTTTTGCTCCTGAAATACAGACCAATGCTGCTGCTAATGAGGTTCAAGCCTATACATATGATAATCTTCATTTCAAAAAAGGTGATGACTATGGCTGTTTTGAAATGGGTTCAACGATTGTTATTCTTTCAGAAAAAGGACTTTTTGAATATGATATTAAAGTAGGAGAGAATGTTAAGTTTGCTCAGAGTATCGCTAAGGTCTCTTCTTAGCGATTAATAATGTCAAGCTTTACTAAAAGCTTGCCTTCTTCTTCATATATTTCAATTTTAGTATCAATAGGAAAACGTCCTTTTTTAAGAACCCCTTCAATAGAGTGAAAAACATGCGAAAACTTCTGAAACATAGGAGCAATAATATAGTCAATATGACCACGTTTTATGATAGTGACTAATGTATCAAGAGAGCAATAATAAAGACTTTTATTGATGGCACGTTGAATAATATACTCTTTCATCAAGAGTAAGTTCTTAATTAAAACATCTTTTTCTTCAGCATTAAGGGTATGACTCTCTTTGGCATGCAGAATTTTTTTATTAACATAATCTTCAGCATGTTTTTTAGCATCGCTGACTATACCATCAAGATTATCACAATAATGCCTTAGTTTATTCCAAATCTCATCATTATTTAAACGTTTTGTATCAGGACTGTAGGTATATGTTTTTTCAGGTACATATTTATGATCAAGCGCCAAAAGAAGCTCAATAGCGATACCTAAATAGACAAATTTATCTTCTTTATTGGTATCGAACTCAATACCTGTATGCGAAATAATTACCTTAGGACCAACAAATTTTAATTTCATAGTAGAAACCTTTTTAGTTATTTTCAATTGTAGCAAATTTATCTTTAATATCTAAAAAAAGACCTATATTATCTGAAAAAATATCAACAATTTCAGGATCAAAATGGATGCCACGTCGAGAACGCATAAATGAGAAAACATCATTAAGTGGCCATGCGCCTTTATATTTTCGGGTGTGGCCTAAGGCATCAAAAACATCTGCAAAGGCAACAATACGTCCTAAAATATGAATTTCCTTTCCTTTAAGCCCACGCGGATAACCACTTCCATCCCATTTTTCATGATGATAGTAAGCAATAGTTGCCGCAATATCAAAAAGAGGAAGATGTGGTACCTTTAGGATATCATAACCTGCTTGAGCATGTTTTTTCATTTCAGCAAATTCAACATCATTGAGTTTTGCAGGCTTATTGAGAATATGATCAGGAACAGTAACTTTACCAATATCATGCATGGCTGAAGCAAGTCGAATGACCTCGCAATATTTTTCATCAAATCCCAACAATCTTGCTATAAGTTCAGAATAATCTGCAACACGACGCACATGATCACCTGTCTCTTCAGAGTGCTTATCGGCCAAGGTACTCATCATAAAAATAAGTTCTTTTTGAATATCTTCAATCTCTTGATCTTGATAAAACTTAAGGTCAATATGGGTTTTAATACGTGCAAGAAGTTCTGTCTTATTGAAAGGTTTTGTAATGTAATCAATACCACCTACATCAAAACCTTTTTTAATACCAGCAATATCAGATATTGCTGTTAAAAAGATAATAGGAATTTTAGAAATTTTATTTTTACTATTTTTTATAGCAGAACAGACTTGATAGCCATCAATTCCTGGCATCATAATATCAAGTAAGATAAGGTCAATCTCAGGATTTTTTTGAAGATATTTAAGGGCTTCAGAGCCATCTTCAACGAGAGTAAGAAGATAATTTTCTTTTGTTAAAACATTTTCAAGAAGCTTTAAATTTGTGATAGTATCATCAACACATAAAATATGAAATGAGCGCTTCTCTATATTCATCATAATAAATTACACGTTAAACCTAAAATGCATAACGTCTCCATCTTGAACTATATATTCTTTACCCTCAAGACGCATTTTGCCTGCTTCTTTAGCTCCTGCGTCACCTTTACATGTAATGAAATCTTCATAAGCAGTTACTTCTGCGCGGATAAAACCTTTTTCAAAGTCATTATGAATAACGGCAGCAGCCTTAGGTGCTGTTGTGTTTTGTCTAATAGTCCATGCGCGTACTTCTTTAACACCCGCAGTAAAGTAGCTCATAAGACCTAGCTTATCAAAACCTTTGTGAATGATTTGATCAAGACCTGACTCTTCGACGCCAAGTTCATTGAGAAAATCATCGCGCTCCTCATCATCGAGTCCTGTTAGCTCCTCTTCAATCTTTGCACAAAGCTTAATGACTTCACAGTTTTGTGCCTCAGCATGAGCAACCAGAGCAAGAACATGCTCGTTCTCTTCAAGACCTTCTTCATAATCAT
>JAYEPE010000064.1:0-4593 GCA_034723735.1 Campylobacterota bacterium
CTTATGTATTAGAAATTTTTGTATAGTCTTTTTTATCTTTTACAGCATCACTTAACTCTTTTGAGTAATCAGCAATACGTTGCGCCGCTTTTTCTGCGTACTTATAAGCATAAGCTGTATCACCTGGAAGATACTTTTTCAGAGCATCACCATGAGCTGATAGAAGTGCTTTTTCACCTCTTTCAATCATATCTACACCTGTAAGCATGAGCGACTTATTATTATAAATCAGTCCATCTTGAACCAATCTTAGACCACTTGCTAACATCTGCATATCTTGTTTTCTTTTTATTTTTTGCTCATCTGCAGCTCCAAAAGAGCTAGCAACAAAAACTGTAATTAGTAATAGTAGAATTTTTTTCATCATAGCCCTTAATATTGGATTACTTCTTTAGTAAATTGTGAAAGTTTTATAGTTGGTGCGGAAATTTTAACAAGTTTTTTTGCCTTTCGCTTTCCATTCCAATCACGTTTCATTTCTGTTTTAAAAGCATTGAAATAGTCATGAAATTTATCACCACCTAAAACACCAACTGCCCAAAGTGTATCATCTTTTGCATTATGCTCCAAAACAATAGATGCTAAAGGTTGATCGGCTGGACCACTCATCACTTTAGCACCATTTTTAGGATCAAATGCAGAGAGATGAGATGAACATACAATCGCTCCACCACCTTCTATAGCTGCTGTTGTAACTCCCTTAGGCACATAGGAAAAGAAACTCTCACTTTTATTGGGATGTGTAAGTGCATGCGAACAGATTGCTGAATATGCAACAATTTTACCCTCAGGTCCCACACCTTCACTCCAAACATATTCCTCACCATTGCCATCTTTTAAAGCAATGTCATTATTGGTTTTTTCACCAAGGTTGAGCAATATGCAAGGTGTTCCTTTATGAGGGTATTGAAAAATATAATTTTCATTAACCACTAAATCAGCCACCTTAATAGCCACACCCTGATCATTTACAAGTTGTATTTTCTTGTATGGCTCATACATCCGACCATCATGAGCAAATAATCTTTGATTGATAACTGCGGGGTCAGTAAGCACAATAGCTCCACTAACCGCACCGAGTTTTATAAAATTTCTTCTATCCATAAAATCTCTTTTTACATAAACATATCGTCTAAGATACCGCGTAACCACTCATGTGTTGCTTTTGCAGTATTTTTAGAACGAAATTTGCCGTTACCATCTTTAGGATGAGGAACATTTCCTTTTCCTTTAATAACCGTACCATTAAATGCAAAGTCATGTGTTACCATAATCGCTTCTTCTGGTCCATCACCTACCATTGAATAACATACATTTGCAGCACTATATGGAAGATCAAGTTTATACGCTGGCTTGCCATTCATCTGAGCAACAATCTCTTTAGCCGCTTCTTTCGCACCCCAATTTGCAGTTTGACCTGATGGTGGAATTGCATGACCTACAACATCACCAATAGCGTAAACATTTTTATCTGTTTTAGATTGGAAGCTTGCTCCATTCATTGCAACACCACCCCAGCCATTTGTTTTAAGATCTGCCATTGCTACAACAGGACTTGCCATATTTTTTGGAATAAGATTTAGTACTGCAAAAGTCTCTGTCTGTTTTTCAATGATATCATCATCATTTTTATCCGTACCTACAATTTTATCGTAAGAGATAACACCTTTTTCTAAATCAACATCGGTAATATCACAATCTTCACGATGCTCAATTTTACTTCCATAAAGCTCTTTCCATGCCTCTTTAAATGCCTTACCTTTTGCAACACCTTTATTTGCATTAAGAATAATTACTTTACCAGGAATTTCCTCTTTCATCATATACGATGCAATCATACATGCACGCTCAAACGGAGCTGGAGGACAACGATATTTACCTGCTGGTTTTGTGATAATAATATTTCCCTCATCCATATTGTCCATCATACGTTTAAGTGCTAAGTGTTCACTCCCTGCCATCATTGCTGCTGGTGCACCTTGTTGAACATGACGAATTTTATCAGCTGACCACTCTGGAAATTGACCTTTATAGTCATAAGCAATACCTGGAGATAATATGAGAATATCATAATCAATTACCCCACGATTTGTCATAACTGTTTTTGATCCTCGATTAATATCAGTGACTGTAGCTTGTTGAAGTTGATATCCATACTTTCCTGCTGCTGCATATAAATCACGAGTTAAAGTATCAAGTGTTACATCTTCTAAACCACCAAGAAGTGAATTACTAAATGGGCATGACATAAAGATATCGCGCTTCTCAATTACAACAACTTCTATACTTTTATCTTGTTTTCTAAGGTACTTAGCAGCAGTTAATCCACCAAATCCACCACCGATAATAACAACTCTTTTTCCTGCTGATTTTGGCATCAACATTCCTGCTGAGGCACCTGTAACTTCTGCTGGTTTTGCAGCACCTTCACTAGTACATCCTGTTAGTGTCGCTGTTGCTGCTACAGCAGCTGTTGCTCCTGCAATTTTGAAAGCATCTCTTCTAGTAATTGACATTCTTACTCCTTAAGTATTAAAAATATTAATAAAACAATAAGATAGAAAACTTTAATCCAAGCTGATTATGAAATTATTTTTTCTTATATTGTTACGCTTAGAAACAGGTGTGATAAAAAAGTGATAATTATTAGAATTTCTAATAAAACTCTTCTATTTTAAGTTAAGTTTTTCTTTAAAGTTTTCTCTAATTTTATGCTATAATTTTCAATATTTTTCTAAGAGGTCTCTATTTGAATATTAAAGCAAAACTTTTACAAGATGGCATCACACTTAATGATAAGATCTTTGAAAATATTGAACACTACAAAACACTTCTTTTAAAATGGAATAAGATTCATAACCTTACTGGTATTAAAAACAAAGAACAACTTGATGCATTTATTTATGATGCTATCTACCCGATAAGCTTTTTACCCAAGGTTAAAAATCTAATGGATATCGGAACAGGCGCAGGCTTTCCTGGAATGATACTCGCTATGGGTATGCCTGATACAAAAGTTAGTTTAGTTGAGCCTCTTGTAAAACGTGCTAGTTTTTTACAATTTGTTAAAGCAGACCTTGGCTTAGATAATGTCACAGTACATAACTGCCGTGTAGAAGAACTAGATCCTGAACCTTTTGAGATTATCACCTCACGTGCAGTTAGCGATACACAACTGCTTTTAAAACTTTCAAAACCTTTTTGTACATCACAGACACAGCTTCTTTTTTATAAAGGCGAACATGTCTATGATGAAGTCGATGAAAGTCTTGAGTATAAAATTATCAAAGCCAAAAAACGTCACTATCTTCTTATAAAGAGTCCTTTATGATATTAAAACTATTACTTGTTATTGCCGTTATCGGTATTGTCTATTTTATGTTTATTAAAAAATCACCTCTAAGTAGATCAAAAAAAAGAGAGACGAAAGAGTCAAGCGAAGATATGATTGCATGCGAAGCATGTGGTACTTATACTAGCGTTGGTGATGCAATTATTAAAGGCGGTCACTACTATTGTAGTAGTGAATGCTTAGGAAAATAAGATGTTGATTTTTGGACATGAGTATTTAAACTCAGAGCGTTTTTATCATATTAGCACCATTGATTCCATCGAGCACACACCTTCAAACTCCCTACTCTTTCTTGAGTTTGATGAAAAAAATCTTGATATTATTGAGTACATGCAAAAGAATGAGCTTGATTTTGCACTTGAAGTTTCTACACTTAAAGAGGCTCTTTTTTCAGAGCATCTAGGTGCAAAATATATAATTTGTAAAAACAATGTGGCAAAAAGTATTCAAGACAGAGCTGAGCACTATCTTTTTGATGCAAAAATTTTATGCCGAATAGAAGAGGATTCTCAGATTGAAGTTTTAGCAACTGAGGGAATTGATGGTGTTATCTACAGTGATGCCATCATTAAGGTATAAGACGACGCTCTAAATAGCTTGAAAGCCCTGTTAAAATTTCATAACCGATACTTCCTGCAACCTTTGCATACTCATTTGCATTATGAAAAATCACTACTTCATCATCCTTACATGTAAGACTTATATTATCCATAGAGATTCGTCCTAAAATCTTAGAGCCATTTGGAGTTATATATCTGTTTGATGCACTTCGTAGTAAACCATCTGCGTAACCTACATTATAAGTGCTCACTTGCGTATCTTCATCTACTTTACATGTAGCGTTATAGCCTATATGCTGTGAAGCTTTCAAAAATCGTGTTGTTTGACGCTCTGCGATAAGCGAAAGAACAGGCTTTAAATCAGGTTTATCATATACAGAGTCAAGTTCTAAACAACCATAAGCCGCAATACCAACTCGCACCATATCTTCTGTACATATAGAACTTCTAAATGTTCCCGCCGAGTTTGCACTATGAAATTTCAAATCACTATTGATATATCGATTTTTGATTGTTTCAAACTGTTTCTTCTGCCAAAAAAGCTCAGAACTCAAAGTATCTGCACTACGAAAATGGGTAAATATTGCCTTACATGTAAGCGAGGCTTTCTCTATCAAACTTAAAGCCTCTTCTACTTCATCCAAAGCCACACCATTGCGGTGCATTCCCGTATCGACCTTT
>JAYEPE010000065.1:0-4553 GCA_034723735.1 Campylobacterota bacterium
TTTTAAGCATTTTTAACATCATATCGTGAAAATCTTGCTCTTTGCCTTTTCGTGAAACTTGTATTTTTTTCTGCCAATCATAAGCAACTGTTTTTACTTCTTGAACTGTTTTTTCTGGTATGTTCATGCACTTTCCTTTTGAAATAGTTAAGTTATATATAAAATTAAATGATAACTTCATATGCCTACAATATAGTTTATTACAGTAAATATGTCAAATAATAAAAATATATTTGTAAATAAAATACATAAAATATGTAAGATATTTACTTTTAATTTTATATTTAGTGTATAATTTTATTTCTAATACTAAGGATTAAATTATGAAACATACATACCTATCGCAAGAAAAAATACTAAAAGCACTCGAAAAAAAGCAGATTACTTATAGAGAAGCAGTTGAACTAAAAGATACACTTGCTCGTTGTAAAGATAAATTTTAAAACAAAGGGTGCTTATGGCTTTATTAAATAATGAAAAAAATATTTTACCGCTCAGTAGTATTGCTGAAGTTCTTACAGCAAAACCTCGAACTTTAAAAATGTATGAAGAAAAAGGTTTATTACCAAATAAAAATGATACAAAAAAACTCTACTCTATTAACGATATAAAACCTATTGCTTTCGTCCACTACCTCGCAAGTGCTAAAAAAATAAATGCTAATGGAATAAAATATGTTTTAGAAATTTTAGAAGATAATATGGACGAAAAAAGTAAAAATGATTTTTTAGATATTGTAGAGATAGAGATGGAAAAATTATCTGCTACAGATGTAAAAGATGTAGAAGAAATTTAAGTTTAATGAAAAAAATAATCCATAAAAAGCTTGAAACATAAGGGCAAGTGGGTTTTGTCGGGTGCACCTAAGAAAAAATCTTAGGGCTCATAAACAGAGACAGATTTACGCTCTTTAAATCCAAAATGCTTCTCTAGGTCAGCATTATGGAGCAAGATAGGGACAATAATAAGTGAAGCAATAACTGCAGCTATCGTACCAAAGATAAGAGCAACTCCAAGTCCTCCAAAAACAGCATCTCCAGCAAGAAGTGTTGAAGCAAGTATAATCGCTGCTGCTGTTAGAAAAATAGGTTTAGCACGCGTAGCACTAGCGTATGCAATAGCATCTGTTTTATGCATCGCTTTTTCATGCATCAGTGATTTTGCAAAATCAATAAGAAGCAGTGAGTTACGAGAACTAATACCAATTAGAGCGATAAATCCAATTAATGAGGTGGCTGTTAAAAAGAAGGTGTCTGGAGTAAAAAGATCCATAATCCAGTGTCCCACAATAACACCTACAATAGAGAGGAAACTTCCAAGTAAAATAATGCCACTGAGTACAAAACTTTTATAATAGATAACCATAAGTAAAAAGATTAGAATTAAGGCAGCGATAAAAGCACCACCAAGTTCTATGAAAGTATCGAGGGTGACTTCCATCTCTCCATCCCACATAAGTTTGTAATGTAAACCTGACGCTTTGTGAACAAAATCAAGATTAAAAAGACCCGTTTGGGTAATTTCATACTCATTTGATAGCTCGTCTATAATCATGCTACGTGCTTCCACGAGAGGATAAACCTGTGAGACCATATCAGTCTCAGCAACAACATTACTCATCTGATGCAGATTTTTTGTCATAATCATAGGATTTGATTTTGAAGGGGTAATAGTAACAACTTCTGTAAGAGGAACGAGCATACCGCGTTGATTCATCAGACGAAGACTTGAGAGTTTTTGCTCAACACTTTTGAGGTCTTTATTGCTAAAGATTTTACTTTCATGCGAGAGTGTTAAAAAGAGTGGAATCTGCTCATCCACTTCGTCACTATTTTTAATGGCAATATTCATACCTTCAAAAGCAAGATAGATAATATCATTAACCTGTTTTATGCTGAGTGCAGAACGAGAAATTTTACTACTATTAACTTTGAGATCAAAATGATCATAAATTTCATCTTGCATGATATCAATGTCAACGAGACCCTCTGTCTTTTCAAATATATCTTTAACATGTTGTGCTAAATGACGAATACCCTCAGCATTGCTTCCATAAACTTCAGCAACAACGGCTGCTAATGTTGGTGGTCCTGCAGGAGGTTCAACAAATTTGATATTTGTTTTGGCAATGATAGCTTCACATGTTTTTTGAATAAGAGGACGGATACGTTGCACCATGATATAAGAGGGTTCAATTCGATGATGTTTATTGGTGAGATTTACAACAATTTCTGCAACATTTTCAGAGCTTTTAAAGGCACTTCCTTTAATAAGTCCTGCAAAATCAAGAGGCGATCCCATACCTAAAAATGTTTCAGTATCTGTAACTTCACTCTCTTTTTGTATAAAGCCTGTAACACACTCAGTAACACTTTGCGTTTGTGAAATAGATGATCCATTAGGTAAATCTACATAGATAGTAAAAGTACCATTATTTTTACCTGGAAGCATCTTTGCTTTTACAATTTCTGTAGGAAAAAGCATCATTACCGAAAGAATAAAGGCAAGGAGTGTCATTATTAAGAAAAATATTTTTTGTGCTCTGCTTTCTAAACCTTTGCGAACAAGGTTTTCAAATGTTTTTAATATCATTATGGACGCTTTCCTTTCATGTGACTTGGCTGTTTCATAATACGTTTTGCCATGTAAGGGGTGAAGATATAGGCAACAAAAAGTGATGCAATAAGAGCAACAGGAACATTAGCAGGAATAGGTTTCATAAATTGTCCCATCATGCCCCCTACAAACGCCATCGGAACCATAGTTAAAATAATGGCGAAGGTAGCAATATTTGTAGGTGGTCCAATCTCGTCAGTTGCTTCTATTAAAATCTCATCAACACTTTGATGTTCGGATTCAAGCGAATGATAATGACGGTGAATATTTTCGATAACAATAATAGCCGCATCAACTAAAAGCCCAAGACTCAGTAAAAAAGCAAAAAGTGTAATACGATTAATAGTCTGCCCTGTAATATAAGCTATAAAAAGTGTAATCGCTAAGATTGCAGGAACGGTAAAGGTGACAATCATAGATTCTCGCCAACCTAGTACAAAAATAAGTAGTATCGCAATAATAACAATAGAAAGAACTAAGTGATATACAAGCTCATTAACGGCTTCATTAGCCCGTTCTCCATCATTTCTAGTAATGGAATAACTGATACCATTATCAGAGAGCAACTCTTTGTACATCTCTAACTCTTTTTTAACTTCTTCTGCAATGATTACAGCATTGGTTCCTTTAAGTTTTGAAACGGTTAAGGTTACTTGATTTGTTGGAGCTGTAAAAGTTCCATTCTCATTAACGCTGATAGTCGCTGATTTAAAGTTTTGAATATCATAACTATCTGTTACCGTAGCAACATCACGCAGATGAATAGCAGAGCCCATATATTGCGCTACGATGATATTTTCAACATCTTTAACGCTTTCAATAGCATTTTTAACTCCCATCATAACAATCTGATTGTCTTTGGTATGATTTTTGATAGCAGGAACATTGTAAGCGAGTGCTTGAACAGTTTGTACAATTTGTCCCATAGAGAGGTTATAGCCAGAAAGCTTTCCTAAATCGACTTCAAGGTTGAATTGATGTTTATTCCCTCCCTTAAGAGCAGTTACTGCGACATTAGGAAGACCATTTACATAGTGTTGGATTTTTTTGACGGCATCATAGAGTTGTGTACGATTCATCTGCTCAGGGTCTTTAGCATAAAAGGCAACTGAAAGAATAGGAATATCAACATCAATATCAAGTGGTTTGATAATAGGTTGCATAGCTTTTTTAGGAAAGATATCCGAATTTTGCATGATTTTATCGTAAATCTTAAGATTAGAGTTCTCTTTCTCTTCACCAATGTAAAAAGCAGCATTGACAATACCGACATTATCCATAGCCATACCGTAGATATGTTCAATTCCAAGAACCTCTTTCATCTTGCGCTCAAGAGGTTTGACGATAACATTTTCAACTTCTTTGGCAGTAGCACCAGGAAGCGCAACGATAACAGTAGAACCACTAACAACCATTTGAGGATTTTCTTCACGTGGCATAATCATCAAAGCGAGATAACCAATAGCTAAGAGTGTAAACCCTAAAAGCATGGTTAATGGGCTATTCATAAAATAGCGCGCTAATTTTCCCGCAAAATCTTTGGGGTTATAAGGTTTATGAGTTTGCATTTATATCCTTACTCATTTAGGGAATGACGACGGTGGCGTACATACCTGGATAAATAGGCTGTCCAGGATTAGGTTTAAAAGAAACTTTCACTCTAAAGGTGTGGGTCATTGGGTTTGAACTAGGAATAATTGCATTTATTTTTCCAATAGCTTTAAGTCCAACAGAAGGGACTTCAATAGCAACTTTTTGACCATAAGGTACACGAGAGAGGTCATTCTCTGCTACTTCAATAGAGATTTTAAGATCACTCAAATCTGAGAGAATAAAAGCAGGCATCCCTGGCATTGCCATCTCACCTACATTGATGTTTTTTGCAATAATAACACCATCATTAGGTGCTTTGATATTAAGATATTTATATTGATTGA
>JAYEPE010000066.1:0-4541 GCA_034723735.1 Campylobacterota bacterium
CTATCTATGGAGACGGAAAAAACATAAGAGACTGGCTCTATGTTCTTGATCACTGTAAAGGGATTGATCTGGTTTATCATACGGGTAAAAGCCATGAAGTGTATAATATTGGTGGACGCAATGAACGGACTAACTTGCAGATCGTAGATACTATCTGCAGTATACTGGATGAGAAAGCTCCTCTCCCCGTCATTGCGAGCGAAGCGAAGCAATCTATCTCTTCTTACAAAGAACTCATCACCTTCGTAGAAGACAGAGCTGGTCATGATAGACGGTATGCCATTGATGCAACAAAACTAGAAACAGAACTTGGCTGGAAGGCTGATGAAAACTTTGAAAGTGGTATTATTAAAACTATTGAGTGGTATTTAGAAAAATACGATAAAATTTCAAAAAAGGTTTAGATTTGAAAAAAAGATCTGCATTTACACTAGTTGAACTCTTGGTTGTTATTATTATTATTGCACTGCTATCATCTTTGGTTGCTCCAAAGTTTTTTGGTAAGCTTGATGATGCGAAAGTCAAGACGGCGGTAGCTCAAATGGGTATGCTCTCCACAGCACTTGACGGTTTTAGATTGGATGTTGGTCGTTATCCAAGCACTGAAGAGGGCTTGGCTATTTTATGGCTTAAAGAGTCTTCACTTAAAGGTTGGAACGGTGCTTATTTACCTAAAAAAGTAGAAGCTGACCCATGGGGAAATCCATATAACTATGCTGCTCCTGGAAAAGATAAAAATGAGTATGACTTATATAGCTATGGTGCCGATGGAAAATCTGGTGGTGATGATGATAAAGCAGATATTTCTGTATGGGAGTAGAAAAAAAACTATCAGATATTCTACTTGAACGTCAAAACTGCACACCTGATGACATAGCTCAAGTCGAAAGCATTCAAAAAGAATATGGGGGAACACTACATAGTATTTTGTTAAACCTAGGAGTAATTTCAGATAGCCTTCTTACTGAAGCCTTAGCGCAACAGTATTCGTTAAAGCTTTTTAAAGAAAATACACATCCAAAATTGTTATCACGAATTGACATCAATATTCCAATGGATTTTTTACAAATAAATAATGTTTTTCCTATATATGAAAATGAGTTAGAAATAGGTTTTGTGACACATGATCCAATGAAAGCTGATGTATTTTTAGTCATCAAAAATATCATTGATAAAAACCTTGTTATTTATCTGGCTACAGAAGAAGAGATTAGAGAAGTTAAAAATTATTATGAGACTATTGAAGATGGAATAGAAGATTATTTTGAAGATGAAGTTGATCGATTAAAGGAGCTAGCGTCTGAGGCACCTGTTATTAAATTAGTAAACAATATTTTTACGAAAGCTGCACAACAAAATGTTTCAGATATTCATTTTGAAGCATATAAACTAGGTATTAAAGTACGCTATAGAATTGATGGAGCTCTCAAAACAGTTGATACTGTTTCTCAAAATATAAAACAAGCGGTGACAGCGAGATTAAAATTAATTTCTAAAATGAATATATCTGAAAATCGACTCCCTCAAGATGGAAGAATTTCTATTAAGCTTTCAGGTCAAGATATTGATATCCGTGCATCTTCTGTTCCTACCGCTTTTGGTGAAAGTTTTGTTTTGCGTTTTTTAGGATCAGAGTCTGTCGATTTAACTTTAGACAATATGGACTTTTATGCTCCAAATTTAGATTTATTAAAATCAATATTAAAAAAGCCAAATGGTATTTTACTCACAACAGGCCCTACTGGAAGCGGAAAAACCTCAACACTTTATGCTGCTCTCAATCATATCAATAATGAAAATATAAAGATTATTACTGTCGAAGATCCTGTAGAGTATCAACTAGATGGAATCAGTCAAATTCAAGTAAAATCCTCTATAGATTATACCTTTGCAAATGCTCTGCGATCTATTTTACGGCAAGACCCCGATATTATTATGGTAGGGGAGATTAGAGATCATGAAACAGCTGAAATTGCTATTCAATCAGCTTTGACAGGTCACTTTGTTCTCTCTACATTACATACAAATTCTGCTGTTGGTGCGATTACGCGTCTTCTTGACATGAATATTGAATATTTTTTATTAAAATCTTCTATTGTTGGTCTTATGGCGCAACGTCTTGTTCGCAAACTATGCGAAGCATGTAAAGAACCAACGGTCATATCTAAAAGCCATAGCGACCTTTACAATATTGATACATTAAAAGATTTAATCAGTTCACCCTATAATCCATGTAAAGCTGTAGGCTGTAAAGTATGTAACTTCACAGGCTATAGTGGGAGACTTCCTGTTATGGAGATTGTACCTTTTGATGAAAAGCTTATGAGTAAACTTGATAATAACAAAGACTTCAGTGATATCAGATCTTTAGGTTATTTAACACTTCAAGATATAGGGATTATCAAATTTGTAGAGGGTAAAACTTCTTTAGAAGAAGTTATTAGATTAGCATAATGACAAATCTATTTGAATATGAAGCTTTAGTTAACAGCGGTGAAGTTATTAAGGGAATTTTCGACGGAAACCAAATAGAATTTGAGAAAATGATTGTTCAAAAAAAACTCACCATAATCAATGTTAAAGAAAATAAAAAAGAGTTATCAAAGGGTACCTTCAATGGTGACGATTTTTTGGCCTTTATAGAAGAGTTATATTATTTAGTTAAATCTGGTATGCAGATAGACCAGTCATTAAAAATGCTTATGAAAACTGCCACTAAGCAGAGCCAATATACACTTTATAGTGATATTGTCATTGAACTTAGAAATGGAGTTTTGTTATCTCAAGCACTAAAAAGTTCTTTGCTAAAACAAAAAGTATATGTAGATGCTTTAAGTATTAGTTTTGTATCTACGGCTGAAGAGGTTGGTTCCATTGCAGATGGTTTAAGTCAACTTTTTGATTATCTATCATTCCAAAAGCAAGTGAAGTCAGATATACGGCAAGCTCTTTCATATCCTTTCTTTTTATTATTAATGAGTGTTGTTGTTGCCTTGATAATTTTCTTTCTTATTATTCCGAAATTTGCTTCTATTTTCACACCTGAAGAGTTTGAACAACTCCCTGCATTGTCATATGCCGTATTATCACTTGGAGCTTTTTTGACACAGTATATGACAGAATTTTTTCTACTCTTTGGTAGCTTACTCGTAGGATTGATTTTTTTCTTTAAAAATTACAATATCCCTTGGCTATCACTTTTGTATCGTATTCCTAAAATATCAACAATAGTTATTGATATTCAACTCTCAATCGTTTACAGTGCATTAAGTACCACAATGATTGGTGGCTTAGAACTAGATCGTGCATTAAAGCAGTTACAGAAAGTAAATTTATTACCTGAGCTTAGTAATTTACTAAAAAATGCACTCTTTGAAATTAAACGTGGCCAAAAACTTAGTACTGTTTTTGCTTTAAGTCAAGTAGTCCCACCTAGTGACATTGCCTTATTGCATGTAGGTGAAAGTAGTGCTTCTTTGCCTGAGATTTTCGCATCGTTATCAAAACGTCATAATGATGCCTTTAATATTGGTGTCAAAAAAGCTCTCTCACTCTTAGAGCCAACCGTAATTGTTGGACTAGGAGTATTTATTGCTATTATAGTAGTTTCAATTATGATGGCTGTAATGAGCATGACAGATGTAGCTGCATAATTATGTATAAACATGCTTTTACACTCATTGAGTTGCTTGTTGTTTTAATTATTATAACTATTGTTATGGCACTTGTGGCTCCTATGGGAATGAAAACTCTAGAATCATTTGAAAATTTTACAAATAATTCTAAACAATACAATAAGCTTAAACTTTCTCAGTTTTACTCTTTTATCGCCTTGGAACCTTCCACTGCCCAGTATAATAACAAGAATTATTACATCTCTTCAAAAGGAGTCATATATGCAATCGAAAAAAGCAATGATGACGATTGAAGTCCTTATAGCACTGGTAATAATTTTTTTAGCCATCGTTATGAATACAACTGCAGTGAAGTTCTTCAATATGACCTATGCAAAAAAAGATCAATATATAAATTTTTATACAACTGCCTTAAGTATTAAAGACAATATCGCTTCAGAAATATGCTATCAAAACATGAAAATAGAAGGTCAACTCAATAATTTTACTTATCAAGCAACATGCACCCTTAATAATGAAATACCAAACTTTTTAAAAGCAGCAGATATTGATGAAGTGAGTGGTCATACAGGACCTTATATGATGCAACTGTTTTATGTAAGTCTAGAATTAAAAAACAAAAATTTTATTAAATCTCTCACCTACTATATTACCAAGGCTAAAAAGATAAAATGACATATCAAAAAAATGCCTTTACATTAGTAGAGATGCTTATCGCAATTATTTTAATAAGTATGCTAATCGCTATGTCCGTTTTTTCTTTTAAACACATGCTTATCAACTTTAAGAAAATGCGTTCACAAAATTTCGATAGTCTTCTCTCATTTCATCAACTTAAAAGCAGTATCTCGGCAATGTCATACTACGTCGTTGATGATTACGATCAATTTGACAGACCACAAAATA
>JAYEPE010000067.1:0-4527 GCA_034723735.1 Campylobacterota bacterium
TGTAAAATATATTTATAATTTAGTTGAGTTTAAAAAGCAGGTTTTTAGTGAAAATTTAGAGTTTTAATTGCTGAATACTGAAACAGCTGTTATTTGGACAAAGTGTTCCGTTATTTGTCAAATAATCCATTAAAAGGACATAATGTCCCTTAAGCGAAAGGTGAAAATTATGGAGATTAAAAAGAAACTTTTAGATATTGTCCGTGACAAAATTTAGAATTACAATTACACGAATCTACCCGAAGGTAGAAGAATAGGGCGTCATTTGTGCAAGATCAGTCAGTAATATCTAAAACTTCTATAGTCATAGGGTAGCTGTATTGTATGCCTAAGACATCAGACAAGTCTATTGAGATGGAGTAGTTGTTATCACTATTTTCATCTACAGGTGCTTCATAATCTAAAGAGATAGCATCCAATAGCCCCGAACTGCTAATTGTGAAATTACTAGCGTCATCTCCTGAAAGTTCATAGCTGATAGGTTTTCCATTGACGCTATCACTTAAGGCACTAAAGAGTGTTGTTGTATTTTCATTTACATGTAAAGATTCAACATAGTTAATAAGATATGGTCTATTTTCAGCTGCCTTGTTAAGAATAAATAAGGCGCCTGAATTTTCTCCTAAAAAGTCTTCTTTTGGTGCGCTAATACCGATAAAATCACCTTCTAATGCAACTTGAGAACCTACCTCTGAACCTGCACCTGCATCATTCACCACAAAAATAGTAGCAGGTTGGGTTAGAAGAAATTCAAGTGAATTATATTCATACAGATAGACTTTGTCATCATTGCTAGAACCGATAAGAATGTTTTGCGTATTCATAGCAACATCACTACCAAAATTAAGATCATCGATAATAATGCTTGAGGTAATCTTGCTAATGAGTGAGCCGTTGGTATGATAGAGATAGGCACTATCACTACCTGGAGATCCAAAGAGTAGAGAATTTCCTTGCATGGCTATTCGAGAAGCAAACAGATCATTTGGGGTGATACCATCATCGCTAATAAATCTTTGAATTTCGGTAAGAACACTGTTGATTGGGTTGTATGAAAAGAGATAGCCCGCCTCTCCCGTTGCAGTTCCTACTAAAATGTTATTATTTTCCATAACAATGTCATAACCGAAACCATCACCATTAGCGACTTGGGCTCCAACAAAGACGCTTTGCTGGGTGAGCGTATCTGCTGAAGCATTATATTTAAAGATATAGACAGCGCCAGTTTCATTATGCTCTGTTGCTCCAATAAGTGCATAATCAGCATTTAAAAATACAGAGCTACCAAAATGATCTCCAGCAACAGTATCATCTCCTGTAACTTTAAGAAGTTGTGTGATGCTTTTATCTGTAGGGTTGTATCTAAAAAGGTAGGCTGCTCCTGCATCTGTCCCATTGGCATCTTCTTGTGGTGCACCAACAAGAATAAGATCTTCGTTCATACTAACACTTGTCGCAAATTTATCATTTGTCTCTAAATCATTAGGTATGATTTTAACAAGTTGTGCATAGCTACCATTTTCACGTTTTACATGTAAGTAAGCCGAACCCTTATCATCTGCATCTGGAGCCCCAGTGAGTATTTTATCCCCAAGAAGAGCTATTGCTTGAGAAAAGTGAGCATTATCCGTGGGATCATTAGCTTTAATTTTTGCAATTACTAAGGGTTGTGGGTCAGAAACCCTAACGGTGATATCAACTTGAGTACTATTGCTATCTCCTGCACCATTTGTAGCAACGGCATGTAGGGCATAAATTCTTTGGACATAGGCATCAATATTGGCAGTTTGAGAGACTGTAATTAACCCATCAGTATCAACAAGAAAATCACTTGCACCGACTCCAGAAAGAACAATAGAAGAGATTGGCGTATCACCTGTTGAATTGATTTCAAGTGTTCCTACTGTAGTATTAGCTTCAGAATTATTAGCAATAGAAGTACTAAAAGGAGCCAATATTGGTACTGTTTCACCTGCATTTTCTAGTGTAATATCAACATCAACAGGAACACTACTTCCCGCTTCATTTGTTGCATAGGCACTTAAGTCATAGGTGGCTTGATGCTCATAATCGAGTGAAGCATATGCGGAAACTTTAATAAGCCCTTGGGTATTGACAAAAAAATCCTCATGACCTGTTCCTGTTAAAGCAATAGAAGTGATATTTGAGTCACCAATAGAGTTAATAGTTATAGTACCTACTTCACTTCCTGCGGCAAGACTCTCTGAGATTGTTGCGTTAAAGTCACTTAGTACAGCTAATACTTCACCTACATTATTGAGTGAGATACTAATTGGGGCAGCTTCACTTCTTCCTGCACTGTTAATAGCATAAGCATTGAAGTTATATTGTGCATTGCTCTCATAATCCAAGTTGGCTGTTTGTGAAACAGAGACGATACCACTAAGCGAGATATCAAAATCAGATGTTGTATTGAGCTCCATAGCAGAGATTTCAGAATCACCTGAGCTGACAATGACGACTCTTCCTACCTCAGTACCTGCGGCTGAATTTTCATCAATACTTGTGCTAAACCCAGTGAGAACAGGTAGATTTTCATTTATATTAATAACTTCAATATTTAGAGCTACTGGATCATTATCTCCTGGACCATTTATTGCAGTAGCTAGGAGTTCGTAATTTGGAGTTGTCTCATAATCAAAGCTAGAATTATCAGCTGTAAAGACTTTTCCCTCTTCATCAACTCTGAAAAGTTCTGAACCTGTACCACTTAGTGAAATTGTGATTTGCCCTGAATAATTGATGGGAATAGTTCCAATATATGTAGCATCTTGCGCATTTTCTGATACATTCATATCTGCGCTAGATAAGGTTGAAGTTATCTCAGTTACAACTCTAATTTGAATAGATTCTCGATACGATGTACCATCACTTCCAATCACAGTAGCATGCACATCATAGGTGCCTGTATTGGAGTAATTATGTGTAGGGCTGATAAGATTTGATGTTGAACCATCATCAAAAACCCAGTTGATATCAACAATTGTAGTTGAATCATTAAAAGCAGCACTAAAAGAGATATTATCTCTTAAAACAACGAGAGTAGGGCTTGCTGTTACATGTAAGGTGCTTTGGGGGGCTTGTGTTGGTGTGTAGGCAAGGGCTTTAATGGGAATATTGACATCAGAACGATATTCTGTAACATCACTCCACTCTCCAGAACTTCGGTAAAAGCTCTCTCCTGCTTGGGCGCTAGTGCTTGAATAGCCACTATAGCTTAATTCAACAGGAAATCGAACACTTCCTGATGGTGCTGTATATCGTACTACAATAGCAAAAAGTGAATCTTCAGTCACTTCTATGGCTTGTGGAAATTTTGCAGTATAAAATCCACGAATAATATCATTTTTTATATACTGAGTATTACCTACTTTTTGTGTTACAAGAGGATTTTGAGAGGTGACTTGATGAAATTCAACCTCAGCCTTAACGCCAGATGTTGAAACAAAGAAGCTAGCAGCTACAATACTTTCATCTTTTTTAGCTTTAAAAACATTGGCGGTTTCAATGCTACTCGAACCTAGTCCGAGTGCTGATATGGCACCTAATTCATCATGAGAGTAAATTGAATCAAAGCTAAGACTACTCTCTTCTTCATCTTCAAAATAGACTAATTCTCCAAAACCTACAGTTAAGTCAGCATAAGGAATATAGTAATAACCACGATCTCCAGCACTCATTCCCCAACTGTTTTTGATGATAAAAGCACCTACTTGTCCTTGTGCTCTATAGTTATCATCCCACCCTACAAGTACAACAGCATGATTGGCTCTATTATTTGTAGAACCTTGAAAGAAAGAGTATGTTGATGCTTCATACGTTCCACCGCCACTCTCTCCTGCAGTACCATATCCTACTTCTATAGAGACATACATAGGTTTCTTTTTTTCAAATAAGATACTTTTTATCGTATCATTATCTGAAGTATTTCGACGTGTAGGAACCATAATGGCATTATCGATATAGTGCTCTGGTGTACATGTGGAACAATATTCGCTATATCTTGAGCCACTATAGGGGTCTTGTGCTTCTGTTAATGCACCTCTGAAGTTGGATAAGTACCCTAAAATCATTGGCATATTACCACCACCACAGGCATCATTTCCTACATAACCATGAAGGTGTTTGAGATTGTCTTCTGAAAGATCCATTGTACTTTGATGACCATAACTTCCTTCTAAAGCGCCATAGCCAGCAAAGGTCCAGCATGATCCACAAGCGCCTTGATCTTTAACAGAGGTGATAAAAGAGTCGTCTCGGTTTCCATCAAGGTTGATATCATGTAGAGAGAATTTTTGTGGAAAACTAGCACGTGTGTTTCGGGTAAAAACTCCTGATGATGTATCATTTAATGTTTCAAACTTTAAAGGAGATGGATTGTACTCTTCATTTTCACCACTCTCTTGCCATTGTGTAAAATCAGGATTTAAGCTCTCTTCATGGCTCTTGTTGAGTGCTGCATCATTAGCATCTTTAGTGACCGTATCACCGCTAGAAAAGCTACTG
>JAYEPE010000068.1:0-4519 GCA_034723735.1 Campylobacterota bacterium
AATACTAAATCGCTCCTGCTCCCACTGTAACTTTCGTATTTCGCCCAATAGTATCTCTTCATTATCCATCATAAATGCAGGAAAATGATTAAAATTTCGAGGTATATATCCGAGTTTCTCTCCATTACCGGTAATGACTTTCACCGCTTTGGCATCATACGGATTCTCTTTCTCTCTTATTAGCTTAACCGTGTCATTGATTTTGAGAGTTGGAAACAGCTCACTCATATTGCTAACGTGCTGTGTCCCTGCTATATAGAATATCCCCATTGCAGTACCAAGTTTAGGGTTTGGTAACACAATATTGCATATGTGATATAAAAATAGTTTGGTACACTCATCCGCTATTGCACTCGTATCAAAACAGATTGTGTCATCTTCAATCTGGTAGAGCTTTTTGTATGCACTGTATAAAATACTGACTCAGTGCTTTGCAATCAGGATGCTTATCACCCTTTTTCCCAAAACTTTTCTGCTGTTCAAAACTTAACGACTCAACCATCATCTTAAAACGCTTTTCAAGTGTTATCGGTTCCATATACATATCATCCTCCTTACAGGTCACAATCATCATCACCAAATAGAAAGCCAAGTCCAATCATCGCGAATATAAATGTTAGTGGTGCAGATAAGAACAACTTTCCAACTTTTAGTAAAAACCATCCCATTAACAATACGAAGAGTATTCCAAGTAATTCCATATCTCCACTCCTATTTCTTAGACCTTGTACGTTATTATCCATTACCGCAATGACAACATAATGTCCGGTTTGAGAGAAATATGCTAAAAAAACACGATTATGATAAAACTTTGACACGTTTAACCAATATTTTGAAACGTCTATACGATGGAGAAAAACTCTCTGTCAAAGAGCTGAGTGAAGAGTTTGGAGTCTCTGATAGAACCATACAGCGTGATTTCAATGAACGCCTCATTAGCTACCCCATTGAGAAAGAAGGCCGTCGTTGGAAGATGCAAGAGGGTCATCATCTGACAAAAGAGAGAAGTCCCCAAGAAGAGCTGGTTCTTGAAATGTTGGGTAACATCGCCAATAGTATCGGTGATGACTTTGGTAAAAGTGCGAAGAGTCTATTTGACAAACTTCAAAATAGCCATACCTCTCCACTATATTCACGAACCGTCATAGAAGATATCTCTGATTCCATTGATATTTTTCGACAACTGGAAGAAGCCATTGCCGGACTTCGTATTGTCACTTTCAGCTACAACAAAAAGCTTCGACACGTAAAACCTCTACGTATAGTCAGTTTTCAAGGATATTGGTATCTATTTGGAGAGGAACTGCTTCAAAGTGCGCTGAAAACATTTTACTTCAAAAGTATTGGTAGCCTTACCGTCACTAATGAATCATTTGAAATGCGCGATGATGCGATACGTACTCTCGATAGGGCAATTAATGTCTGGTTTCAGCCTGATTCAGAACCGTTTGAAGTGATTCTCAAAGCATCTCCTGATATTGCCAAATATTTTACGCGCAGACCTTTATCATCAACACAAAAAATTCTCAATACATATGATGATGGAACCATCGAGATGTCGGTTACGGTTACATCCGATAATGAGATACTGCACGAAGTGAAGCAGTGGATGCCAGAACTTACAATCTTATATCCCAAAGAACTTGCTCTCAAAGCAAAAGAGATGGCTGATAATTTTCTCAACCAACAAATTAATGACCTAATAGAGCGATAAAATCACTCTAAGTCTATTCCTTTTTTAGAATCATCAGATGCATTATCCAATGCTTCTAATGCATTTATCTGCTCCAAAGCCGTTCGTAACCCATAAGCTACACCTTTGTAAAAATGATGTTGCGTATCATCTTGAAGCCTCGTATTACTGTAAGCGTGTTTCTCTTGCAACTCGCAATGGTGTTGATGCGTTGCATCAAGATAACTGTGCAATATGTCAAACAGCTCTTTCATTACGATGCCTTTTCTAATCGATTTTGCGTAGCGATATAAAGCTCTAAACACTTTTGAGTATCATATGAGCTTTGATGTGCTTGTGTTGAATCGAATGCAATAAAGTAACGCTTGCAAGCCTCTGAGAGCTTTGGATACTTGTATCCATATTGATTGCGTATACCCACAAAGTTTGTATTCTCTTGCATCGTACAAAATCGTTTCAAACGAAGAGATTTAAATTCCTGGCTTAAAAATGAGTAATCGAACTCAACGTTATGCGCAATAAGAAGCTCTACATCATACTCTTTTGATAGATTGACACACCACCCATCTTCATCATAGTATTTTGGATAGCTAATATCCGCACGGTGTCTATCCACCACTTCTTTACTCAATCCATTAATTGCCAATGCACCATCACTATACGCTTCTCTTGGATAATAAAAACGTGTCTCTTGATGAAGCACATCATTATTATCATCAACTATTATCACTGAACAGTACAACACGCTACCACCTTGAAAACCGTTTGTCTCAAAATCAATTACCATTTTATTCATATCTAATACCTTTATCTGTTTAGATAAATTATAGATAACTCTTATGTTAAACATTTGCAAATTGTAAAACTTTTAACTATCAGTGATTTTGGAAGTGATACAGGTTTTGCAAGAAGTGTGAAGTGTAACGGTTTTTTTGTTTCACTTCACACTTTGTGTCGATTTTGTATCACCTTTAATTAAACTCAGTGAATATGTTATTACCGACAGACTTATTGCGATGCAGTGCCGAAGCGATTTCCTCATTATTTTGTTGTGATAATAGTTAGTAGCTCTTTTATAAGAAATTTGGATTGAAAGCTAAACTCGTAAGTATCTCTTTATAATATGCCTCCCCAACATCACTATCAATAAAGTATTCAAGAAGTAATTCAAGAGTTTCAGTATCCCTACTGTCAATCACTTTATCAAGTTCAGTACAAAAATTACAATTATCACGTTCTTGACGAGCAATATATAAAATATTATTCGCATCAAAAAGCAGATAGATACCGGCATCAATTTCTATTTTATCAAAGTACTCAACATCCATTGGATTCACTGTTTTGATAATACGATTTTGACTAAGATGAAAATATTGCCAGAATTTCTTTTTGTATGTATTCTCTATAAATTGCTGAGTTTGCATAACGTTATAGGTATCAATCATCTCTCCATTATGCTTCAAGTATCTACAATCAATAAGTGTAAACTCATCATCGATTCGAGAACAGATACTAAATTGATTTTGGTGAATGTCAAAAAGTAGATAAAGTTCATTTATATTGTCTTGATTTTGACTTTTAACTCCAAAATGCGTGTAGTTTCGAAAAATTTCTTCTCGCCATTTTTCTTGAAGAACATCAGACGCTTTCATTACAACTCGCCAATCCTCATCTTTTTGAAGAGCTTCAACTATATCTCTGGTTTTTCTTGGATTCTCTAATATCCCAAGCCGGACAATATGACTGGGATGTTTCATCAAACATTTTAATGATGGTATTGATAAAAAACGGTTACTTGAAATCTGACGCAATAAACGAATACTATTAATATCCTCTTTATCCCCATCAAAATATTGCATAACAAGGTCATACAAAACAGCACTATCATTATATTTATGAACTGATTTTATAATTCGATATGAGTAAGGGTCTTGTGGTTTTATGCTTTGTATCCCGATATAGAAATAATCTAAGTGATTCATACTCTCAATGAGATGAATATTTGAATCATCTCTGTTTCGAATGACTCTTTCTATACCATCTCTAATGCAAACAGGTTTGACTTTTTTTGTTATGACAGTGTCACAATAAAAATATTCACTATGAAACAGTTTCATTTCATTATCGACATATATAGTCTTTCCATCTACTTCAAAATGACTATAAGGTAGTTCTTGAAAGCCGTTAATGATATCATACGAAACCAAGCTTTCTGATTGTTCATATTGTCGGTTCAGGACATAAACTGATTTATATTTGAGTTCTATCTCATCAGAATACGACGCTACAAAATGTTTGGTGATGTTGTATCCGATATGCGTGTAATTTCGATAAGTTTGCACTGCAAAATCCTGTTACGTTTTAACTATAATAGATAGTTAACCATCATTTTGAAAAAATATTTTTACCACAGCCAGCTACATAAGAAATGATAGACAATTAACTCTCAACTATAACACTATCATTCCCACTTAGCAACCAGTGTATAATAAATACATTGTGCTAATATCAGGAGATACGTAAATTAGCATCAATCAAATCTTGTTTCAATATTTCACTATTTGTATTTTTAAGATAATAATTAATTTCACGAGTCTCTAAAATTGCTTCAACCAATGAATCATAACTACTGTTTTCAAGTGTATTCAAACCATCTTCGTAATTTGAACTTATATATTTAAAAACTTTATTATCGTTTGTGATGATATACGTGAGACTTCCTTTTATGTTTTTATAAATCCTATGTTCTTCAAAAATCTCATCTTCTCTAAGTGTACACATATCCCAGTCTTCTATTTTTTTACATCGTTAAATTGTGTCTCATAT
>JAYEPE010000069.1:0-4509 GCA_034723735.1 Campylobacterota bacterium
ACAAGTGGCATCAGGGCGTTTTGGTGTAACACCAGCATATCTGCGCTCTGCTGATGAAATTCAGATTAAAGTGGCTCAAGGTGCAAAACCAGGTGAGGGGGGACAACTTCCAGGACATAAGGTTACAGCACTGATTGGTAAACTGCGTCATACAGTTCCTGGTGTAACCTTAATCTCACCACCACCACATCATGATATCTACTCAATTGAAGATTTGGCACAGCTTATTTTTGATCTAAAACAGGTTAATCCAAAAGCTACGATTACCGTGAAGCTTGTTTCAACTGCAGGTGTTGGTACGATTGCTGCAGGTGTAGCAAAAGCATATGCTGATAAGATTATTATCTCTGGTGGAGATGGTGGTACGGGTGCTGCGCCATTAACATCAATTAAATTTGCAGGAAATCCATGGGAAATAGGACTCTCAGAAGCACATAATGCACTCAAAGCCAATAACCTACGTGAAAGTGTTCATGTCCAAACTGATGGTGGTCTTAAAACGGGTCTTGATGTTGTTAAAGCAGCACTTCTTGGTGCTGAGAGTTATGCATTTGGTACGGGTGTCCTCACTATTGTTGGATGTAAAATGCTTCGTATCTGTCATGTCAATAAATGTTCTGTCGGGATTGCAACACAAAATGAGACACTCCGTAGTGAGCATTTTTTAGGTAACGTTGATCAAGTTATTAATTTCTTTACCTATTTAGCTGAAGATGTAAGAGTGATTCTTGCCTCATTAGGATATAAAAGCTTAGAAGAGATTATTGGACGTAGTGACTTATTGAAAGTCGTTGATGACTCTTTTGCACAAAAATTTGATTTTTCTGCAGTTCTACATCAAGAAGAGGGTGGCAATACATGCCAGCAAGAGAGTAACCCACCATTTGATGATAATGCCTATGAGATTGATGTTTTAGAAGAGGCGATGAACGCGATTAAATATCCAGATCATCCAATTCGTATCACTCGTGATATCTGTAATTTAAATCGTAGTTTTGGTGCACGTGTTAGTGGTGAAATTGCTCAGTACTTTGGAGATAGTGGTCTTAAGGATGAGACAATTAATATTGCACTCAAAGGGATTGCAGGTCAAGCTCTTGGAGCCTTTTTAATTCATGGTGTCTCTATCCGTCTTGATGGTTATGCCAATGATTATATTGGTAAAGGAATGCATGGTGGTAAAATAATTATTACGCCACAACATCAGGGTGAAGCTTTCTCCGCAGGAGGAAATACTTGTCTCTATGGAGCAACAGGAGGAAAACTCTTTATCAGCGGTTCTGTTGGTGAGCGTTTTGCTGTTCGTAACTCAGGTGCTTTAGCTATTGTTGAAGGTACAGGGGATAATGCTTGTGAATATATGACAGGTGGTATAGTAGTTATTCTTGGTCGTACAGGTATCAACTTTGGTGCAGGTATGACAGGAGGTATCTCTTTTGTTTATGATGAAGATCACTCTTTTATAGAAAATGTGAATCGTGAGTTAGTTGAGGCGATTCGTATTGATACAGATGATGGTGATGAGGCAAGGCACTATCTAAAACGACTTCTTAAAGAGTATTTAGTAGAGACAGAGAGTGAAAAAGCCAAGTGTATTCTTGATAACTTTCGTGTTGAGATTCGTAATTTTTGGCTGGTTCGCCCTAAGAACCTTAAAAAACTTCCATTAAACGTAGATAAAGGAGATTAAGATGCGTGAATTTTTAACTACAGGACGCATTGATCCGTCGAAACGCTTGGTTGTAGAACGTACAAAAGATTTTAATGAAATTTATGAAATTTTTGATAATCATGATGCCCCACAGCAGAGTGAGCGTTGTATTCAGTGTGGTGATCCTTTTTGTCTTAATAAATGTCCTCTACACAATTATATTCCTCAGTGGCTAAAATCCATTGCAGAAAAAGATTTAGCCTTTGCTTTTAAGCTCTCTAATGAGCCTTCACCTTTTCCTGAAGTTATGGGACGTGTCTGTCCTCATGATCGTTTGTGTGAGGGTGATTGTACTCTTAATGATGGGCATGGTGCTATTACTATTGGTTCTATTGAAACCTATATCAGCGAGGAAGGATTCAAGCGAGGTCTTACTCCTGATTTCCCTGGGATTACTCGTGATAAGAAAATAGCAATTATTGGTTCTGGTCCCGCGGGTCTCTCTGCTGCTACATACCTTTTACGTTCAGGTTTTGGTGTAAGTATGTATGAGAGAGCAGATAAGGCAGGGGGACTTTTAACCTATGGTATCCCTAATTTTAAACTAGATAAAAAGGTTGTGCAACGTCGTGTAAATCTTTTAATTGAAGCAGGAATGGAGTTACATGTAAACTGTGAAGTAGGTAGTGATATCTCTTTTGAAGCGCTAGCAGATACGCATGATGCTATTTTCTTAGGTATTGGTGCAACAGAGGCTAAAGGTGCAGGTATCACAGGTGAGTCAGCACGTAATGTTTATATGTCTATGGAGTATTTAACAGATATTCAACGTAAAAACTTTGGAAAAAGCTATGATAAAAAGTTTGACTTTAAAGATTTAGATGTTGTTGTTATTGGTGGTGGTGATACGGCGATGGATTGTGTCCGTACTGCTAAACGTGAGGGCGCTAAAAGTGTCACTTGTCTGTACCGTCGTGATGCTCACAATATGCCAGGAAGTCAAAAAGAGTATAAAAATGCCATGGAAGAGGGTGTTGACTTCACTTTTTATGCTTCGCCTAAAGAGATTATTCTTGGTGAAGATGCTGAGGCTGTTGGTGTAAGTATGATTAAAACAATACTTGGCGCTAAAGATGAGAGTGGTCGTCAAGGTATAGAAGAGGTCAAAGGAAGTGAGTTTCAAATTAAAGCAGATGTAGTCATTATGGCTCTTGGATTTAATCCACATCCTCCTGCATTTTTTGCTGAAAATGGCATTGAAACGAATAGCTGGGGTGGTGTCAATGTAGATGAAAATCACCAAACTTCTACTGCAGGTATTTATGCAGGTGGTGATTGTTATCGTGGTGCTGATCTTGTAGTGAGTGCAGCTTTTGATGGACGTGAAGCAGCACGCAGTATTATTAAGTCCTTAAGTTAGTATGCACCAATTTTTGGTACAATGTGATTTATTTCAAGACCTTATAAAAATAAAGGATATATTTTGAGTCTTTTTGATCTTTTTAGTAGCTCTAATACCAAACAACAAGCAAGTAAGGATGAAGCACCAGCCCACTGGATAAAATGTAAATCATGTAATGCTTTGATGTATTACAAAGAGATTGAAAATCAAAAATATGTTTGTCCTAAGTGTAGTTTTCACTTACGTATAGGGGTAGATACACGTATTGAATTATTAGCAGATGAGGGAACATTTACTGAATTTGATAATGGACTACATCCTGTTGATCCTATTAAGTTTGTTGATAAAAAAAGTTATGTTAAGCGTGTTGAAGAGGGGATTAAAAAAACAGGAAGACACTCGTCTGTTATTAGTGGTTCATGCCAAATCAATACTATACCTGTCCAATTAGTTGTTTTTGACTTTGCCTTTATGGGTGGTTCACTCGGCTCAGTCGAAGGTGAAAAAATTGTACGTGCAGTCAATCGTGCTATTGAAAACCGTGAAGGTCTTATTATTATTAGTGCGAGTGGTGGTGCACGTATGCAAGAGAGTACTTTTTCATTAATGCAGATGAGTAAAACTTCCGCAGCCTTAGCAAAACTCTCTGATGCCAAACTCCCGTATATCTCAATTCTAACAGACCCTACTATGGGTGGGGTAAGTGCATCTTTTGCAACCTTAGGTGATATTATTATTGCTGAACCGGGTGCTTTAGTTGGATTTGCAGGACAGAGAGTTATTAAGCAGACTATTGGCTCAGATCTTCCGGATGGTTTCCAGCGTGCAGAATTTTTACTAGAAAAAGGTTCGATTGATATGGTTGTTAATCGTAATGAGATGAAAGAGACTCTTGGTAATCTCCTTAAAATGTTACTCAATCGCTAATGCAACTTTATGCCCTTTGTGATCAAGACCTTCTTGATCGTCGTGGTATTGATCTTAAGATATTTATAGATATATGTAAAAAGCATGATGCTAAAATTATCCAATACCGCAATAAATCTTCAGATATCGCTATTTTAAAGACCCAACTTATCAAAATCAGACAACTTTATGATGGTTTTTTAATTATCAATGATGCTTATGAATTAATTGATTATTGTGATGGTGTTCATTTAGGACAAGAAGATTTAAGTCGTATTGACTCTAATCCTGAAAAAGCAGTGGCTATTATCCGTAGTATTATTGGTAAAGACAAGCTTTTAGGACTCTCTACGCATAATGAAGATGAAATTAAAGAGGCTAATGCATTAGACCTTAACTACATCGGACTAGGTGCCTTTCGTGATACAAGTACAAAATCAGTTCCTCATGTTTTAGGAGATAAACTTGATGATTTAGCTAAAAAATCATCTCATCATGTTGCTGCGATTGGTGGTGTGAGACTAGATGATCACTTTAAGCACGTTAGTTA
>JAYEPE010000070.1:0-4508 GCA_034723735.1 Campylobacterota bacterium
TTCATCAGCACCCGCAACCGCTGCAGAGATAGAGTGGACAATGGTCTGTACCTTAGCTTGTTGCGCTAACACTTGCTGTGCTTGCTCTTTTTCTGCCGGAGTTCCTTCATCTAAAGCTTTAAAAGGATTAAACTCAGTTAGTTCTACTGCCTCATCAATACCAAAGGCTGCTTTAATAGTCGCTTCTGCCTCTTCAGCACTCTGTCCACCTTCAACTAAAGCTTGTGTAGCTGATGTCATTGGTGTTACCACTAAAGAGCCTGCAGGTGCTTTCAGACTTCCTGTAAATGCTAAACCGGTACCAGTATCTGTTCCACCATATGAAACTAATGGTGCTACACTACCACAGCCACCAAGATCAAATTCACCGAAAACATCTGTAGTAGCACGACAACTTGCTGGTTCATCACTACAATCACCATCACCATTGCTATCAACGCAGACCTCTGCATCTTTAATAATACCATCAACAACAACACCTTTTACCACTGGCGCATCTGAAGAACTCGAAGAACTTCCACACCCTGTCAATAGACCCATAGATACCAAAAACGCTGCTAATACACTCGAATGTTTTAACATCCTCTCCCCTTTAAATTAAAAAATTTCATTATTTTAACAGTTTATTTATTAAAATTAACAATTTAAAAAACAAATTTTAATCAGATGTTACAATATGTCAAGTTTAATCTAAAGTTTTTAAACGTTTTTGTAAATGATGCAAAGTTGATATATTGCTGTGTTATTATTACAAGCTAAATTCAACACAAGGTATAAGCATGAAACATATCCTTCTTATCATGGCAATGGTTTTTTCACTTATGGCAGCCGTTAACATCAATAAGGCAACAAAAGCAGAGTTAATGAGCATCAAGGGCATTGGAGATAAAAAAGCTACAGCGATCATCGACTACCGTAAAAAGCATGGCAAGTTCAAAAATATCAACGATCTCACACAAGTTAAAGGTCTAGGTGACAAATCAGTAAGAAAAATTTCCAAAGAGATTACAGTAAAATAACTTCTTCTGGCTTTTGCCAGAAACTTACTTTAAAATCTCTCTTTAACTTCTTTACATGTAAATTCCGAGTAAAATATCAAAGTTCATAAAACGCAATGGTAGCGAGGAAATATAATGCCAAGCAAAGAAAGATTAACCCACCTAAAACAATTAGAAGCCGAGTCCATTCACATCTTACGCGAAGTAGCAGCAGAGTTCACCAATCCCGTAATGATGTACTCCGTAGGAAAAGACTCCTCCGTAATGCTTCACCTAGCTATGAAAGCATTTGCACCAAGCAAACTCCCATTTCCACTCTTACATGTAGATACTAAATGGAAATTCAAAGAGATGATAGAGTTTCGTGATCAGCGTGTTAAAGAGCTAGGTTTTGATTTAGTAGTCCACTCTAACCCTGAGGGTATAGATATGAATATCTCCCCTTTTGAACATGGCTCTAAAGTCCATACCGATATTATGAAAACCCAAGCTCTTAAACAAGCACTCAATGCAGGTGGCTATGATGCAATCATTGGTGGAGCTAGACGTGATGAAGAGAAATCACGCGCAAAAGAGCGTATCTTCTCTTTTCGTGATAAACACCATCGTTGGGATCCTAAAAACCAACGTCCTGAACTTTGGAATGTCTATAATACCGCCATTACTAAAGGCGAAAGTGTTCGTGTCTTTCCTATCTCAAACTGGACAGAACTTGATATCTGGCAATATATCTACCTAGAGGGTATCCCTATTCCCTCTCTCTATCTTGCCAAAGAACATGATGTCGTTGAATATGAGGGTACTAAAATTATGGTAGATGATGACCGTATGCCAGAAGAACTGCGTCGCACTGCTAAAAAAGAGATGGTACGTTTTAGAACTCTAGGCTGTTACCCGCTAACAGGTGCAATTAACTCAACTGCCACTACTCTACCAGAGATCATCAAAGAGATGCTTCTTTCAACTAGCAGTGAGAGAGAAGGTCGTCTTATCGATAAAGACCAAGAAGGCGCTATGGAACTTAAAAAAATTGAAGGATACTTCTAATGTCTAATATATTAAATATAGAAGCGTACCTCAAAGAACATGAAAATAAAGATATGCTTCGCTTTCTTACATGTGGAAGTGTTGATGATGGGAAAAGTACTCTTATAGGTCGTATGCTTTATGACTCAAAAATGATCTTTGATGATCAGCTAAGCGCTGCTGAGAGTGAAAGCAAGAAGTACGGTACTACAGGTGAAAAGATTGATATGGCTCTTCTTGTTGATGGTCTTCAAAGTGAACGTGAACAAGGTATTACTATTGATGTTGCTTATAGATTCTTTGCAACAGAAAATCGCAAATTTATTATCGCAGACACCCCAGGTCATGAACAATATACTCGTAATATGGTAACAGGAGCTTCTACTGCTGATGTTGCTATTATTCTTATTGATGCGCGTAAAGGTATTCTTACTCAAACACGTCGTCATAGCTTTATTGTTTCACTCTTAGGTATTGAACATGTTATTGTTGCTATTAATAAGATGGACTTAGTAGATTTCAATGAAACAACTTACAATGAAATATCAAAAGCCTATGCCCTACTAGCAAAAGAATTAGGCATTAAAAACACCTACTATATTCCAGTATCTGCTCTTGATGGTGATAATGTTGTGGATCAAAGTAAGCATACTCCATGGTTTGATGGCAAACCCCTATTAAGCTTACTTGATAGTATGGATATTTCAAAAGAGCAAAAAGAGGAAGATTTTAGATTTCCAGTACAGTACGTTAATCGTCCTAACTTACACTTTAGAGGATTTTGTGGAACAATAGCAGCAGGGAGTGTTCAAGTAGGGGATGAGATTACCGTACTGCCATCAGGAAAAAGCACTAAGATAAAAAGTATTATCAATGGTGGAGATATTACTGAGGCAAATAGAGAGCTTACATGTAAAGAAGCCTATGCCCCTATGGCAATTACCCTTACAACAGAAGATGAAGTCGATATTAGTCGTGGTGATATGATTGTGCATACTCATAATATGCCACGAGTTTCCAATAGCCTTAAGGTGATGCTTGTCTGGATGGATGATAAGCCAATGAATATCGATAAAATATACGATATAAAAAGAGCTACATCTGTAATATCAGGAAGCTTTGAGCATATTAACTACAAAATAGATGTAAATAGTTATGAAAGAACACAAGTAGAAAAGTTAAAACTAAATGATATCGCTTCATGCAAGATGGTACTTACACAACCAATAGCAGCAGATTCTTACAAAGAGAACCGTTTAACAGGAAGTTTTATTGTTGTTGATAGAATTAGTAACAATACTGTTGGCGCTGGAATGATTGTAGATGTTGCCAAGAGAGAGACAGAGAAAGTTAAAGAAGAAAATATCTTTAATCTCTGGAATGAAAACAAAAAAATTATTGATAAAATAACAAAAAAAATCTACTTTGAAGAGAGAGATATAGTTTTTTTAAAGCTAGGAAAAAACATAGGTTTTGAGCAAGACGGAAAAGGTGAAGAGTTTTTAAGACCCGTTCTAGTATTAAAAAAATTCAACCATGATCAGTTTGTGGGACTTGCAATGACATCCAAATATCATAAGCAAGAGAAGTTCTACTATAAACTAAAAGAAAAAAGCTATGTGATTTTAAGTCAAATTAAAACATACTCGGCAAAGAGAATAAAATATAACCATAGTAAAGTAAGTAACAAACAGTTTAAAGAGATTCATAAAAAATTTAGTGAGTTGATTTACCCCTTCTAAAAGAAGAGGGGTCCCTAGTGGGAATATAGAAGAAAATTATACCATATAAAAAATAAAAAGGCAAATATTGTACAAAGAAACCAATCAACGCTCCATTGTAAAAGGCATAAGCTGGAGAGTAGTAGCAACCACTACAACCATAGCTATTGTCTATTTTTTCTTTGACAGACTCGACTTAGCTATTGCCGCTGGAATGATTGAAACAGTTTTAAAAGTAGCTTTATACTGGTTACATGAGAGAGCTTGGTTTAAAGTACGCTGGGGAAGAAAAAAGATTAAACCCTTTAATCTTTGGTTTACAGGACTGCCTCTTAGTGGTAAAACAACTATTGCAGATAAGGTTTATATAGAGTTAGAAAAATTAGATATACCATTAGAGAGACTTGATTCTAAAGATATTCGTGATCTAATTCCTGATATCGGTTACAGTAGAGGTGACCGTAACCGTCATATGCATCGAATCGGTTATCTGATTCAAAAACTGCAAAAAAATTCCGTTTCAACTGTTGCTTCATTTGTATCCCCTTACAGAGAGTCACGTAAAGCTATTCGAAAGATGGTAACAAATAATATTGTTGTTTATGTTAAAGCAGACATTGAAACTTGTAAAGAGAGAGACTACAAAGGTGCTTACGCTAAAGCATTAAGTGGTGAGTATCAAAACTTTTCAGGTGTTAATGATGTCTATGAAGAGCCCCAACATGCTGAGATTGTTATAGATACAGATATACTAAGTGTTGAT
>JAYEPE010000071.1:0-19976 GCA_034723735.1 Campylobacterota bacterium
TGCTATGGATGATAAAGAGAAAGTTGTTGTTTTTAGAAACTCAACTTTTACTTACCCTCGTTACGATATTATTGAGAAAGCCGATTAGGCTTTTTCATTATTAAAATCTTCCAAGAAGGAATCAATTTCATTGCCTGGCAGTGGAGGGCTGATTTCATACCCCTGTGCATAATCAATTCCGAAAAGTTCCACACGTTTTAAAATTGTTTCATCAGCAACAAATTTTGCAACTGATTTTGCTCCCATAAGTTGTGAAAACTTAGTAATTGTTTTTGCGATAGTGGCTGAACATTGTCCATCAATCTTAATATAATCAACTTGCATCATCATAAGGTGTGCAAAATTAGAATGTTGTGTAGCAAAATCATCAATAGCGATTTTATAACCCTCTTTTTTTAATGTAGCTAAGGCACTCAATATTGGATCAAACTCTTCAATAGCATCTGCTTCTAAAAGTTCAAAGGTAATTTGTGAGGGAATAATATTGTAAGTAAATGCAGTATCTTGAATATAAAGAAGTAAATCAATAGAGAGAAAGTCTTTAAATGAGACATTAATATTAAAACTGATATCGCGGTGACGTGCAGCAATAGCAAAAACCTTTTGAATCATAATTTTAGTAATTTCATGGATTTTATCCATCTGCGTAGCTGCCTCTAAAAAATGTAAAGGGGCAATAATCTTATCAGCTTCTTTTATACGAACAAGTGATTCAAACGTATCAATACATCCTGTTTTAACATTATAAATAGCTTGAAAATAAGGAATAAGAGCTTGTTCGCGTAAGGCACGGTTAAACCGATTTGAGCATCGAAGATTATGTTTGAATTTTTCTTTTATCTCTCTAGTCTCTTTACATGTAACAGGAACAAAACTATGACGCTCTTTTGCTTCAAGCAGCGCTATACTGGCTTGTTCTAGCAGGGGATGTGATTGTGCTATTGCTGAAAAAATATGAGGCTCAATAGCTATGGATTCATAAAATAAATCAAGCGCGGCAATCTCATCAATAA
The DNA here is from genome assembly GCA_034723735.1 of Campylobacterota bacterium. Classification (GTDB taxonomy): domain Bacteria; phylum Campylobacterota; class Campylobacteria; order Campylobacterales; family Sulfurimonadaceae; genus S010-53. The sequence goes on from JAYEPE010000071.1 coordinate 1,014, forward strand.
GTTTTAAAAATGCTCTAGTATCTTTGTTTTTGAGAAGTAGAGCAAAGGTGTCATCTTCAAGGCGATACACCTTCATTTTTTTACATTGATTGAGTTTCGCAACAATACCTTCTAGTAAAATATTAGCAGCCTTTATTCCATAAAGATTAAAGAGTGTTTTATAGTTTTTAATCTCAATAAGCATTAGACTTTTGTCAGTTTCATCTTCAAGGTCTTGAAGAAGTATGTGACGGTTATGCAAGCCTGTGCGTTCATCTTTAATAATAAGTTCAAGAAGTTTTTCATGAGTCTTAGTAAGATTGGCATTAAGTGTGTCAAACTCGCTAATACCACTGTGTGCTAGAGTAATATCTTTACCTTGCCCTAAATGTGAAGAGAAGTTAATGATATTTGATAAGGTGTTTGAAAGTTGTGATGCTAGAGTTTTAATCGCTCGAGTACTTATTATAAGAGTATAAATATAAATAAGTATTATAGTGATAGCAAGAGAAATACCGACAATAAGGGCTTGATTATTGAGTGTATTACTAGTAGAAAAAATCTTTTCATCTTTGGCAATAATATTAAGATGAAGGTTTGTACCGATAATTTTTCTTTGATAATAAGTCGAGGTTTCAGTTACCAAAGCGTTATGTTCAATTTTAACTAAAGAGCGATTTTTAATGTCAGGGTTTTGGTGGAGCTTATAAAAAGAGTGCTGTGCAAAATCATTGTAGCTTTTAGTATCATCAGATGTGGCAATCAGAAAACCTTTCTCATCAAGAAGTTGCACATAAGCATCAAAAGGGAGTTTTAAATCACTAATAATATCGGCTAGACCTTTTGCAGAAAGTGTAAGACCAATAACTCCAATAAATGTATCATGATGATATATTGGAATAAGAAAAGCACCTAATTCACCTGCATCTACAGCCCAAGATTCTTGATATAAAGGAAGGTGAACAATATCACGAGAGGGGTTGTGAATTGGATTGACACTATAATAAAAAGAGTATTCTGTCACATCTAGCTCTGGCGATAATTCATCGATAGGAGCGATAGCAGGGTAGGCGAGGGCATATTTTTTTCCAATATTTATCCACGCAGAAGTAATAAGATCATCAGGGTTATCAACACTCTGTGCAACAGAGGGGGTAAGAACTTTGAGTGCAGAGAGAAAGGCAATATCTTTGGGAGTGATATTTAAAAGATTGGTGCTATAGACTGAAGTTTTACCTTTCTCTCTAAAATCATCATCATAATGAAAATAAAATCCACCGCGATCAATCCATTTCCCATCATTAATACTAAAGGAATCTTCTTGATTTAAAATAAGCTCTAAGGTGTCACGAAGTTGATAAAGACGTAATTTATCAAGATTGAATCGTTGATTGATAAGCTTGGAAGTCTGTTTTGAAATTTCTTCAAAACTATTTTTTGCAAGAGCCTCTAGGCTAGTTTTATTACTTGTAAATTGATGATTATTCAGTAAAAACAGCGCAGCTATAAGGATGAAAATAAGAAGAAATGTAAGTATGAATTGGCGTTTAAAATGACGGTAGATGAGTTGGTAAATAGATATACTCTTTTCTTTTAGCACGATATACACATCCTAATAATTTTGATTCCTAAAGAGTATATCACAAAAGTTTTTAGACGAGCACAGCTTCTTTGCTACCTTTTTCAATATAGCCAATTTTATAAGCCTCAGAGTTCGCTAAAACATCAGCAAGATCTTCAGGTTTTACTACAAGAACCATACCTACACCCATATTAAAAGCACGGAACATCTCTGCACGTTCAACATGCTTTGCTATAAGCTCAAAAATAGGTAAAACACGGATATCACTCTCAGTAATTACCGCACGCATACCTTCAGGAAGAACACGTGGAAGGTTTTCAACAATGCCACCACCGGTGATATGCGCTAAAGCTTGAATTTTATTTTTGAGTTTTTTAAAGGTTTTAACATAAATCTGAGTTGGAGTAAGCAGAGTCTCTATAAGAGGTTTTCCTTCAAATTCATCATCAAAATTCATATTCATTTTTCCAAAAAGTACTTTACGTGCAAGAGAAAAACCATTAGAATGGATTCCAGAACTTGGAAGTGCAACGAGAATATCGCCAGCGCTTACATGTGAAGTGCGATCGAGTTCACTTTTTTCACCAATACCAACTGCAAAACCAGCTAAATCATAATCATCTTCTGAATACATTCCTGGCATTTCGGCAGTCTCACCACCAATAAGAGCACATTCACTCTGAACACATCCCTCAGCAATTCCAGCAACAACAGCCGTTGCTACATTGACTTCAAGTTTACCCGTCGCATAATAGTCAAGAAAAAATGATGGAGTACCAAAGTTACAGATGAGGTCATTCACGCACATTGCGACAAGGTCAATTCCAACTGTATTGTGGATACCTGAATCGATAGCTAGTTTAAGTTTTGTGCCTACCCCGTCAGTAGCCGCAAGCATTACAGGCTCTTTATAGCCAGTAGGAAGCTCAAAAGCACCAGCAAATGAGCCAATCCCGCCTAAAACACCAGGTATTTTAGTGGATTTAACAAGAGGTTTGATATTTTCTACAAAACTATTACCCGCGTCAATATCGACACCGGCATCTTTATAACTGATTTGGCTCATGGATACTCCCAAGAAAAATTAATGTTGGAAGTATAGCGAAGATGGGGTTATGTGATAGTTAAGAAGCTGGAGTCTCTTCTTCACTTTTTGGAGCATCTTCAAGATCACATTTTTTAGTAATAATACAAAGTGGACAGAAGTTAGCTAGACCTGCGATAAGAGGGATAACACCTAGGTAAAACCATACAATACCCGTAGTTATACCAGCAGTTATTAAACTTAAACCAACAACGATACGAATTGGGCGACATATTTTTCTTATTTTATTAACGTCCATAAAAGACCTTTTTAGATGAAGTTTTGATAGAATTATAGCTTATATGTAGAAGATGTGTATTATTAATATCAAGTAAAGCTTAATATTATGCAAAACTAAAGCTATTCAATGCTTTTTAATACTGCTATGCTAAAATCGCGTCTATTGAAAATATTAAGGAATTAAAAAATTATGGAATCATTTGTTTATCCTGAAATGATGGTACATGTACCGTTATGTACTCACAAAAATCCTGAAACTGTTTTGCTTATCGCTGATGGTACAACACAGTTTGCTAATGAATTAGCACGATATAAAGACTGTAGTGTTAGTATAATTAAAGCTTCAGATGCTGGTGATGCAATCTGTAAATTAGAAGATAACTCTTTTGATGTAGTATTGAGTGAAGGCTCAAGTGATGCTGTTCTTTTAGCACATATTGCTCGTGTAAGCAAAGAAGATGCACTTATCTCTATAGTACATCCATCTTTAGATGATATTGAAGCTAACACAGCTATTATGAAAGCTTTAGGGAAAGATTTTAAAATTATTATGCCTTACAATGCAGGAGAAAATACACTTTTGCTAGCTTCAAAAGAGTATCATCCAACAGCAGATATTATCTTGCAAAGAAGTGATCTTTTAGAGGGACATAGCTACTATAACTGTGATATTCACCCAGCAGCATTTGCTACGGGAAATAATGTTCGCAAGGCTTACTTAGGGGTAATTCGCAACTAATGGCATATAAATACGCGATAGCTCTTACTGGCGGAATTGCTACAGGTAAAAGTACCGTAGCCTCTCTTTTGGGATTAAATGGGCTACGTGTTATTGATGCGGATATTATTTCACATAAAATTCTTGATGCCAATACAGCTTGGGTGAGTGAGAATTTTGGAGATGAATTTATAAAAAGCTCTAAAGTAAATCGCACAGAACTTGGAAAAATTGTTTTTAGTAATTCTGAGGCTAAAGCGAAACTTGAAGCTTTTTTACACCCCAAAATACGTGCGGAAATTGAAGCGCAAAGTATCAAGCAAGATGGCTTTAAATTTCCTTATCTTATTGATATTCCTCTCTTTTTTGAAAATAGTTCGTATGATATTAAAGATTCGGTAGTAGTTTACACTCCAAAAGAGATTCAGCTAGAGCGTTTTATAAAGCGTAATGGATTTTCGCAAGAAGAGTCTTTACGTCGTATCGCTTCACAAATGGACATTGAAGAGAAAAAAAAGCGTGCCACTTGGCTTATTGACAATAGTGGCAAACTCAAGCACTTGCAACAAGAGTGTGAAGACTTTGTAGATATGATAAAAGAGAAATATAAACACTAAGGAAGCACCATGAACATTGCAAAATATTCTGCAAATGGCAATGATTTTGTCCTCTTTCACTCCTTCATTAAAAAAGACCGCTCAGAGCTAGCCAAAACCTTATGTCATCGTCAAAATGGCATTGGCGCAGATGGTTTGATTGTGTTAGTTCCTCATGATACCTATGACTTTGAATGGCAATTTTATAACGCTGATGGTTCTAGCGCTGATATGTGTGGCAATGGTAGTCGTGCCTGTGCGCACTATGCTTATGTAAATGGCTTGGCTAGTGCTAATATGGCGTTTGTAACCTTAGCAGGTGTTATCAATGCTCAAGTTGATGGTATGATGGTTCAAAGCGATTTGACTCCTCCTCATATTTTAAATCAAGCCTTACATGTAAGGGGGAAAACATGGTGGTTAATCGATACAGGCGTACCTCATCTAGTAACTTTTGATGCAGATATAAATGAGTTTGATATTGAAGAAGCACGCTCCCTTCGTTATAAACATAATTGCAATGTAAATATCGCAAAAGTAAATAAAGATGGAAGCTTACATGTAAGAACTTATGAGCGTGGTGTTGAAGATGAAACCTTAGCTTGCGGAACTGGAATGGCAGCATGTTTTTACCGTGCAAATCAAGAGAAAATGGTATCAAGTAGTGCTAAAGTTTATCCGCGAAGTGGTGATACTCTCTATCTTGGTTTAATAGATGGCGTGATTACATTTAAGGGTGAAGTCAAAGCGACATTTACAACATTTTGGAGTGAATAGCATGCTTTACATGTAAGAACTCTTACATGTAAAGAGAGTCATTAAAGCCCATTAGCCTCAATCATCTTAGCTTGAGCATCAGTGATAAGTGGATCAACAATCTCATCAAACAAGCCACCCGTCATAATTTCATTCAGACGGTAGAGTGTTAGTGTAATACGGTGATCTGAAATACGGTTTTGCGGATAATTGTAAGTACGGATACGACCACTACGATCACCCGTTCCTACCTGATCTTTTCGCGCAGCACCCTCTTTGTCCATAGCCTCTTGCATTTCTCTATCATACAGACGAGCCTTAAGGACTTTCATCGCTTTTTCTCTATTTTTATGTTGCGATTTTTGATCTTGATTGGTAACAACTATCCCTGATGGAAGGTGAGTGATACGTACAGCAGAATCTGTTGTATTTACCGATTGTCCACCACATCCTGAAGAGCGCATAACATCAACTTTTAAATCATTAGCATCGATAGTGACCTCTACATCATCAACCTCAGGCATAATAGCTACAGTAATCGCAGAAGTATGAACTCGTCCTTGAGATTCCGTTGCCGGAACACGTTGAACACGGTGAGTTCCACCTTCATATTTCATACGAGAATAGACTTGTTCGCCCTTGATAAGAGCGGTAATGTCTTTGTAGCCACCTGATTCTGAAGCAGAAGAGTCCATTAGTTCTACTTTCCAACCACGTACATCCGCATAACGCATATAGGCATTAAAAAGGTCGCCAACAAAAATAGCTGCCTCATCCCCACCAGTTCCCGCACGAAGCTCAATAATAGTATTACGCTCATCGTTAGGGTCTTTGGGCATCAGAAGTTTTTTGATTTCATCTTCAAGCAGAGGTATTTGAGGTTCAAGTTCTTTGATCTCTTCTTTTGCAAGTTCGCCAAGTTCTGAATCGCCAAGCATCTCTTTATTCTCAGCTATATCAGTTAAAACTTGTCTATATTCATGTGCTTTATCAACAATTTTCTGAAGATCGGATTGTTCTTTTGAGAGATCAGTCATACGTTTGATATCACTAGAGATATCAGGCGAACTGAGCAGGTCGCTCAATTCGTTATAACGATCTATAAAAGGGGTAAGTTTATCAGCGAGCATATTGTGCCTTAAACTTTATTTATTTACGAAAGAGCGTTAACAGCGATATTTAGACGACTAACTTTGCGTGATGCAGTCTCTTTTTTCAAAATACCTTTGCTTACAAATTTATGAATTTGTTGGTTAGCAATTTTAAAAGCAGCAGTTGCTTCCTCTTTATTTCCAGCGTCGATTGCCTCACGGACACTCTTAACGATGTTTTTTAAACGTGTGCGATAGTAACGGTTACGCTCAGTACGTGTTTCAGTCTGGCGGATACGTTTGAGTGATGACTTATGATTTGCCATATACTTTTATCCTTATCAAAATTTTTTTAGGGTAGAATACTATCTTAAAGATTCTTAAAATTAAGTTATGTTTAAACGATTAGCGTATTAAACAAGTTGATAAGGTGTAAAAATGAAATTATTTGGTACAGATGGTGTGCGTGGGGAAGCGGGTAGCTTTTTGCATGCAGCACTTGCGATGAAAGTTGCAATGGGTGCAGGAATTTATTTTAAAAAACATGCCAATACAAAAAAAATTCTTGTAGGCAAAGATACACGTCGAAGTGGCTATATGATAGAAAATGCTATTGTGAGTGGGCTAACAGCAGTGGGGTACGATGTAGTGCAAATTGGTCCAATGCCTACACCTGCAATCGCATTTTTAACAGAAAATATGCGTTGTGATGCGGGAATTATGATCTCTGCAAGTCACAACTCTTATGAAGATAATGGAATTAAATTTTTTAATGCTAATGGTGATAAATTAACTGAAGAGATAGAGGCTAAAATCGAAGCTATTATTGCGAATGATGAAATGATTTTTGATGCTAATATTACAGGAAAATTTATTGGTTCGGCAAAGCGCATTGATGATGTTATTGGGCGCTATATCGTTCAGTTAAAAAATTCATTTCCTCATGAATTATCACTTCAAGGTATGCGTATTGTTCTTGATACTGCTAATGGAGCAGGTTATAAAGTTGGACCTACTGTACTTGAAGAGTTAGGTGCTGAAGTTATTGTCTTACATAATAAACCTAATGGACATAATATTAATGAAGGCTGTGGTGCTTTACATACTAAAGATGTAAGTGGCGCGGTTAAAAAGTATCGTGCAGATATTGGATTTGCTCTTGATGGAGATGCTGATCGTTTGGTTGTTATAGATGAAAAAGGTGAGGTTGTTGATGGTGATCAGCTTCTCGGTGCCTTAGGAATTTATCTTCATAAAAGTAAACAACTTAAAGGCGATGGTATCGTTGCTACTGTGATGAGTAATCAAGGTTTAGAAGATGCTCTTGAAGCGAAGGGTTTAAAACTTTATCGTAGTAATGTTGGAGATAAATATGTTCTTGAAATTATGAACAAAGAGGGTATTAACTTTGGAGGAGAGCAGAGCGGACATCTGATTTTACATGATTTTGCTAAAACAGGTGATGGGCTTATGAGCGCACTTCAAGTTCTTGCTTTAGTCCTTGAGAGTAGAAAAAAAGCCAGTCAGGTGTTGCGCCCTTTCGCTCTGTATCCTCAAAAACTTGTTAATCTACAGATTAAAGAGAAAAAGCCACTCGAATCGATTACAGGACTTCAAGAAGAGTTGAAAATCTTAGACTCGTTACATATTCGCCATCTTGTACGCTACTCAGGAACAGAAAATAAACTTCGTATTTTACTTGAAGGAAAAGATGCCAAAATAATGAACAAAGCCATGGATAAAATAGTAAGTTTTTTTAAACAGGCACTTAATGGTTAGATTTATTATTGCGATGATGTTTGCACTTGTAGGTGTTTTCATTATTGATCAAAATTTAAAACAACTGTTTATTGATGGTTATCGTTTTTATTCAGATTATATTGACCTCATTTTAGTTTACAACAAAGGGGTAGCATTTTCTATGCTTGCCTTTTTGCAAGAGTGGCTAAAATGGATACAGCTAGTCTTAATTGTAGGTGTTGGTGCATATATCATTAATTTACGTCAAAACTGTTACGCAGTTCCTGGAGGTATTTTACTAGGGGCTGGTTTGTCTAATGTATATGACCGTTTTATTCATGGTGGGGTAGTTGATTATGTTTATTACCATCACTGGTTTAATTTCGCTGTCTTTAACTTTGCAGATGTTATGATTGATTTAGCTGTTGTCTGGCTTATTATTTTAAATTTCAGACCTACGCTCTGTCGCTCTTGAAAAGCGTACAGGGTTTCGCTATACTTCCACTTCTCAATTAAGTAAGCTCGCTTAACTCAGCTGGTAGAGTGCCACTATGACATGGTGGAAGTCACAGGTTCAAGTCCTGTAGCGAGCACCATCTAAAAACTCCTAAATCATTTTAGCTTTAATATTTTAAACGTACTTGTTTCCGTGACTTTTTCAAATCGTGCTGTATCATATTGATCAAAAAGTAGTGCTTTAATTAAGAAACTGTTTAAGGCTTTATGATCAAGATAGATAGCCTTTGTTTTATTGTAGATAATAAGGCTCATAGGTGAGCGAGGATTATAACGTTTAGCTGCAGTAATTTTGCCTTTATCAACAATAATGACACCTTGAATCTGTGTGCTTGCTCCATCATGCCCTTTAATCATCCCATTAGCTAAATCAAAATTAAAGGTATCTCCTTTAATAATACGCTCTTTTTTAGAGTACGGTCGTAGAAGAGTTGAGATATAAAATTGAGAGTTGTCTGCTGTTTTGTTGCCATTATTGATATCAATATGAGCAAAATTTTCAAAGGTGGCAAAGGTAAGAAGCATATCGCGGTGTAAAAGAATATAAATATCACGATCTTTTTTTCTTTTGTGCGTCTCTGTTTGTAAAGTATTAAAACGCTTTTGTATATCTTCTTTGTGAATCAATCTAGGAAGAATAGGGCTATTTCCTTCTTGTTTATTTGCAAAATAAGCTAATGTATTGGCAATAAAAACATTATCTTTAGAGAGTAAAATCTTAGCAATTAGATGGGTGTCTGCTCCATGACGACCATTATCAACAAGCGTGTTATTACGTCCTGTGTAGTACCATAAAGGCCAACCATAATCCCACCAACTTATTAGAAGGTCTTTTTGTTTGCTCTGCTTTGCAAAATCACTTAATGCTTTGACATCATTTTGTAGAAAATAACTTGGAGTAAAAGAGGGGTTGACACGTACTATATTTGCAATCATTAAAAAAATAATGACTAAAGAGAATGCTATAGAGCTGTAGCGTAATGTTTTTTTATAATGACTCAAATTGTGTGCAATGATAAAAGATAAGCCTACAAAGCCTAAGGCAAAAATAGGAGTTGCAAACATCGTAAAACGCATACCCGTGTAGCTAGATGAATAGGCTAAAATTATCATTGGCAGTGCCATTAGAAAAAGGGGTTGCATTAAAGAGAGTAAAATAAAACCGATACTAGCAAGTATGACGTAAGGTGTTGTTCCAATATACTGTTCATGCGCTGAAAAGACACTCACTTGCTGCGCCTCTGCAACACTTTCTAGGGTATTAACAAAATTATAATCTTGATTTTTAGTTTTTAAAGTAATAGTAGGGGTAGTTTCAAAATAAGCACTTGCGCGCTGTGTTATTTTTTCTGGACTAACAAAAAAAAGCCCTACAATAATAAGTATAAGCGAGAGTATTCCCATACGTTTGCTTCGTAATGTCAGAGGTGTTACAATAAGAAGCATTGCAAGAATGGCTGCAATAATGACAATAGAAGAGTGATACCAAAAATAAAAGGCAACTAGAGAGAAAATACCAAGTATGCCCCACAATAGATTACGTCGAGAGAGAGCCATCATAAAAGAAGCAATAGCCATATAGGGAAAAAAGAGATTAAGAGTGTCGGTATCCATATAGCCAATATAAGAGCGTGTATAAAAATTAATCCCAATGACTCCAATTAACGCTGCAAAAAACCCTAATGTAGTCTGATGATAGCTATACCCTATGAGAATAATAGGAATGACAATTAAAGGTGCTAAAAAGGCAGGTAATAAAAACATAACCCAGTCAATATTCATACTAAAAATACCAACAATCCAATAGATAAGATAGCCTGGCATATGTTCTGCATCCATTGGATAGCTTGCACCTGCTAAAAGTTGCTTAGCATAATAGCCATAGAGCCCAGCATCAGGAGAGTAAATAGGTAGAGGACTGCCATCAAGCCAAAAACTCTCTATAGGAGCAACTTGATAGTAGAGTATGAAGCGAATAAGTACGCCAAAGAGATACGCAAGGCATATCAAAAGTATCATTCTCAAAGAACTGTTTTCTTGAGGTTCAAGTTTTAAATAGGTAGTTATAAAATTATTCATAATCTTATATTAGGGTAAAAGAGTTTTAAAACGAATTAAAATATGATTAATGCGGTCTTTGAAATAGATTTCATTGCTTTGCACACGATAAATGATATTGTAATTGTCATTTTTAAATTTCTGTTCAAAGCCCAAGTCTGTAGTTTTAAGATTTGTATTTTTAAATATAGGCTCCCCTTGACTTACATGTAAGAGTAAATCATCAGGATAATGTGAACTTAAATATTCAGCATTAAAGCTACTTTTTGTCATACACCCCTCATCAACACATATTAAGTGATTCATCTTAATGTGCTTTATAGGCTGTCCTCCACTATAAAGTTCTAGCTCTAGCGCATCTCCATTGTAGCGAAGATAACCGGTATCAGAAAACTTAATTTTTGGTGTTTTTAGAAGCACTATCTTCGCTTCACTTTTATGATATTCTTTGACACTACATGCACTGAGCAAAAAAAGAGTTATCACTGTATTCAATAATAGTTTTATAAGCATCCTGTATTATACACAGTTAGAGTCTTTAAATAGCAATTTGCCATAAATTCATAGCCAATTTTTAATTCATGCTAAAGTGTAGGTATGAAAATCCATATTGATCTTGACTCTTTTTTTGTCTCTGCTGAACGTACCCGTGATGCATCACTTTATCATAAACCTGTTGCTATTGGTGGACGAGGGGACTCTTATATATTTGCTCAAAAGAGTGGTCATCAAAGTATCAATCTTGATAATAGGGGAGCTTTTTTAGGAGCTTTTTTTCAAACATATGACCCTTCTCAAAAAGATATTGAAAAATTCACTGATTCTGATGGTCGAATTCGAGGAATTTTAACTACTTCTAGTTATGAAGCTCGTAAGTTTGGTATTAAAACAGGTATGACAATACGAGAGGCACTTCTACTCTGTCCCCAACTGATTATCAAAGCACCCAATATGGCACTCTATAAAGAACTCTCGCATACCCTTCATGATTTTTTACTGCAACGTATTCCTTTGATAGAACAAGCTAGTATTGATGAATTTTATGGAGATTTAAAAGGTTGGATTGAAGATGACGAGGTACCCTGTTTTATAGATATGCTTCGCCATGAAATTCAGCGTGATTTGAATTTACCTGTCTCGATAGGGGCAGCTTTTTCAAAACCTATCGCAAAATTAGCCACCTCTTCTTGTAAGCCTTTTGGTTGTAAAACGGTTCTTCCTTATGAACATTTAGATTTTGTTACAAATATACCCATCGAAGAGTTTCCAGGTATTGGTCGAGCTATGCAAAAAAAGCTTCAATCCTATCAGATAAACACCTTAGGAAAACTCTTAAAATCTCGTGGAATAGTTGAATCTTGGAGCCCTTACTCTCGTGCTCTTTACAAACAGGTAAATGGAGAAGACACTCATGAAGTTAAACCCTTACATGTAAGAAAGTCCATAGGAATCTCACGCACCTTTGATGCCATTATAGACAGAGGAGAAATACGTCGTCGCATTATCATTCTTTCACGTCACCTCTCTCATGCAATCATGCGTCTAGGCGCACTTCCTACAACATATCATGTAGGTATTCGCTATGAATTATCACAACACTCCTCTGCCAATATCACTGAGTATCGGCTCTTTAATGAGTTCTATTTTCGTGAGCTTTCTCTCTCACTTTTTTACAAGGCAGACATCTATAAAAATCTTAAAATAATACGTCTCTCCATCAGCTGTTCACACTTTACATGTAACTCAAAAAGAGAGCTCTCACTTATAGATTTTGATGCAGATTTATCAGCCCATAAACTCTCACAAATGATTAAAATACTTCGTGATAGATATGGGCTCGATATTTTACGTTTTGGAAGTGAAATTTCAAGGAAATAGAGCATTTTACGAAACTATAAAACACCCCACGCTATAATAAAAGATTATTTACATGTAAGGAGCTTAAATCATGTATAAAACTTTACTAGCTGCCTCTGTTATCTTAGCCCTATTTAGTGGTTGTGATGATGGTATTAGTTCACCCGATGCCAGTACACTTCCTGCGGGATTTACTGTTTTTGATACCACAGGCGGGGATATTCCCTATCCAAACAATATCCTTTTTGCAGGTTCAGAAGATGGTACTTTAAATATTGCCTATGATCCTAATGGTGCTGATGCTTTAATTAAAGAGTCGCTTAATACCCTTGATGGATTCTCTACATCATCTCCTATTACTGTTGGGATTACAGATGATATTGATCCTCTTTCATTAGCAACAGGTCTGAGTGTTTATAAGGTTCAAGCAGTTGCAAGCGCACAAACATCAGGAATTCCAGCGGTGACTGCTATAGAGAGCAAGTTGACTTTTGGTGTTGATTATTATGCTATGCTTAATGGAAGTAGAGTGGTTGTCTTACCACTAAAACCCTTAGCGGCTGATAGTAACTATATGGTTGTTTTAAATAATACAATTGTAAATGCTGAGGGACAAGCTCTTCATGCTGATGCGGTCTCTTCAATGTTAAATTCTACAGATCCTCTTGTTGATTCCACTACAGGAGAAGCTACCGTCTATTTTAGTTCTGATGAAGCGGTTAATAATGCCACTGCTATGAAGCTAGAAGGTTTACGTATGTTAAACCAAGCGATGTTTTTAGCAATGTTGAAAAATGGAGAAAACTGTAGTGCTAGCGCGATAGGCGTTACATGTAATGATGTTGTTATGACATGGAGTTTCAAAACACAAACTATTGGTAAGGTTGCACAGGCGTTTTCAGATGAAAATTCAGCAGGTCTTATTATGGCTCAAGATACGAATCTCACATCTAAAGATATGCTACAATCTGATGCAATGGCTGGTATCGCTGATGTTTATGCAGGTATTTTAGCTAATGTCCCTTATTATCTTTATGAGGCAGAGACTATACATTCAACAGACCCTTTGAATAAATATTTTGAAAAGCAAGAAGGTACTGATTTACCAAAAGCACAATCAACACAAAACTTACCAATCTTGATTACAGTTCCAAATGAACTTTCACAACAAGTAAAACCTGCTTCAGGATGGCCGGTAGTGATCTTTCAGCATGGGATTACCGCAGATAGAAGAAGTGTTTTAGCTATCTCTGAAGCGCTTGCAAGTATTGGATATGCTGCTGTGGCTATTGACCTTCCTCTTCACGGCTTAACAGAAGATTCGCTACTAAAAATGGAGAGTGAACGTACTTTTAATTTAGACTTAATGAATAATGAGACAGGTGCACCAGGACCTGATGGCATTACTGATACATCAGGAACCCACTACATTAATCTACCAAGCCCCTTAGTATCTCGTGATAACCTACGTCAAAGTACTTCTGATTTAATTGTACTTCTTAATTCACTCTCTAGCGCAACAAATATTGGCTTAGATGATGCAAAAGTTGCTTTTATGGGTCACTCTTTGGGAACAATTGCTTCATTTGGATTTTTAACACATCGTCAAATGGAGACAGTTAGCTTAGCTATGCCAGGAAGTGGTATCGCACAGCTTCTTAATAATTCAGAAACATTTGGTCCTAGAATTGAAGCAGGACTTGCTGCAAATGGCATTATAAAAGGAACTTCAGATTATGACTCATTTATGTTGGCAACGCAGACCCTTATTGATGATGCTGACCCTATTAACTATGCCGCGCAAGCTGTAAGTAAACAAAACACAATTTATGCTATTGAAGTTATCGGTGATAAGGTTATACCAAACAGTGTTGCTAGCGCACCCTTAAGTGGTACTGCCCCTCTACTCAAAGGAATAAATGCAGAAGATATTAATACATCATCAGCTCCAATAGTTCCATTTATATCTAATACAGTATCACGCTTCTTAGAAGGTGATCATAGCTCTATTTTAAGCCCTGCTGCATCACTTGCTGCAACAGTTGAAATGCAGACACAGACTGCATCATATATGGCCTCATCAGGTACAATTATCAAAGTGGACAATCCTGATCTTATCCAACAGTAGTATTCTTACATGTAACTACGGTTACATGTAATGCTTTTAGAATATTTTCGCTCCTTTTATAAGAAAAATTATCCCAATGATATGGAACAGTGTATCGATTCTTTTGCTGTTTTTGGTGGCTTTGAAGATGCTCTTGATTTGGATGAACCTCTTGAGACATTAATTGAAAAGCATATTTTAAATAGATATGATGAACTTCAGCGTCGTATCTCTTTGGAGCTTCAAGACAGCATGGATTGTATGCATTTATTAACTGCTATAGCTATTGGAGATAGGCGTATCGCTTCTGCGTTTAAGAGAGCTCATCTTTCTCCTGCAAATGGAAATAAGGCACTTGATTATTTACGTCAATATCATATTATAGAACTTGAAAAATCACGAGAAAAAGCACCTCAAAAACTCTACCCAAAACAGCATCTCAAGCGTGAAGTAGCTCGTCATCGAATCTCACACAAATTACGTTTCAAATTACCTTTTTTACGCTTTTGGTTTTACTTTATTGCTCCACAAGATAAGGCGATACAAGAAGGTAATTACGAGAGTGTTTTAAGTGAATATAGACAGCATCGCCAAGCATTTAGTGGATATATTTTTGAAGAGCTTTCAAATCTTTTGCTTATGCAAACCTATCCTAGTAAGATTATAAATTCAGGCAGTTATTGGGATCGTACGGTAGAGATTGATTTGCTAGCGCTAAGTGATTCTGAGGATATTATTGTAGGTGAGTGCAAATGGCGAAATCATAAAATTAATAAAAAAGAGTTCAATAAGCTTAGGAAAAAGTGCAAAAAATTAGGACTTACACCTGATTTAATCGTACTTTTTTCAAAGCGTGGATTTTCAAACGAACTGTTATATAGCGCGAATGATAAACTAAAACTTTACTCTGCGGAAGATTTTAAAATTTTACTTAGCTAACAATACGTAAGGCAGTGTATGCCTCTTGTAAAAGTTGAAATTTTTGAGTGTAATGATTCACAACATTGTTGTTTTCACGGTGGACACGATCTGGATGATAGACTTTAACAAGTTTTTTGTAGCTCTTTTTTAAAGCATCTTGAGAGGAACCGATAGGGCACTCTAAAACAGTGTAGTAATGAAGCATTGATTCAAAATGATTATCATCATGTTCATCAAAAGAAAATTGTGCATAATTTCCATAAAGATGCTGCATAAACTCTGAATCATAATAGTATTGCAGTTGATAGTGTAGAATATGACGCTTATTTAAAGAACGTTCTAATCGTGTTTTAGCAATCATCTGTGAAACGTCAAGCACTAATGATGTAGATGTTTCTTCAGTGATATACAGATCAAGCTGAGAACGAAGATAGCTTATTACCCATAAATTAGGGGCATGAAGAGAGATAACTACAGTATTGTCATCATGAGCAAAAAGCTCAACGCTTACGGGAAGTGGGTCTTCATGTGAGAGAAGTTCAATTTTAATAGGCTTATCTAGGTAACGCATCATAGAGCGTAGATAAAATTCAGATGAGAAGTCTTGAGTTTTAGCGTAGCGTTCACTTAATGATTTTAAAAAGAGCTTCTTTCTCTCTTTGTAAGCATTATTGTTGAAAACTAAAACAGCCTTGGGTAAAAAAAGCATATCTTGGGTGTGTATATTTAAAAAATCAGCCATCCACGAAGATTTTAGGGTACTAAAGTCTGTTCGGATAAGTATTAAATTATTTTGTAATACAACTTCCATGGCATCCTCTCGCGCTTAGGAATCAAAATTAAATAAGACATAAATTATAGCAAGATAGAATGATGTTTTATTTAATTTTGATTCCTATGTAGTCTATACAAGCAAAAAGAGTTCCAGTTAAATCAGATCTTTATAACATTCTGGACGACGCTCATGAAGAAGCCCCCAATAATCTCGAAAAGCTCTCTCTTTTTCTAAATCAAAAGAGGCATAAATTATACTTTCACTCTCACGAGAAGCCTCTGAAACTTTTGCACCACTAACATTAGTTATAAAAGAGGAGCCATAAAAATTCAGCTCACAGCTTGCACCTTTTTCAATTCCAAATCGGTTTGCAACAATGACAGGAACGGTATTGGCTGCGGCATGTCCCATCTGAACTTGTTGCCAATGTTCTTTAGAATCGATTTTAATCTCAGGTTCACTGCCTATTGCCGTTGGATAGAAGATAAGTTCAGCACCTTTGAGTGCTAAAGATCGTGCTGTTTCAGGAAACCACTGATCCCAACAAATACCCACTCCAATACGTCCAAAAGTAGTATCATAGACTTGAAATCCACTGTCTCCAGGTGTAAAATAAAACTTCTCTTCATATCCAGGACCATCAGGAATATGTGTTTTACGATAATTTTGTAAGATCTCACCATCGGCATCAATAACAACAAGTGAGTTAAAATAGGTGTCAGCACTTTTTTCAAAGTAACTTATAGGTAATACTACATGTAACTCTTTAGCAAGTTGTGAAAATTCTTTTAAGAGGGTGCTTGTCTCTTTTTCTACTGCCCAAGAAAAATACTTTTTGTCCTTGTCTTTACAAAAATAAAGACCTTCAAAAAGTTCGGGCAATAAGATAATATTTGCACCCTGTGTTGCAGCTTTTCGCACAAGTGTTTTAGCATGAGAGCGGTTCAGGCTTCTGTCTGCACACATTCTCATCTGTATTGCAGCTATTTTAATCAAAAAAGGAACTTTTGTTGATTATTTTATCATGATTTGATAAGCAGCTTGTTTGTACTTTTGCTCAAACCCTATTTTACTTTTGTCATTCATGGCTAAGATACAAGCTTTATCTGAGATATATCCAATACTTTGTTTTACAATCTTGCTACGTTTTTTTGTAGGAATTGCCGCTTGAATACCGACTACGATTCCCATCAAATAGCCATTGGCAATAGTATTGTAAGTATCAGTAATACTAAGGTTGTATTGACACTGTTTTTTCATCATTGTGTTGTAAGTAGCTGCTGATGCTGTACTTATCAATCCACTCACTAGCATGAAGGCTAATACTATTTTTTTCATCTTTTTACCTCGTATTATTTTTTACTAATTATATCAGTAATTTCTTTGATAGAGTATTTAAAAAAGTTATATTTCTATTAAAATTGGTCTCCCTACCAGGAGTCGAACCTGGAGCTATCCCTTAGGAGGGGACTGCTTTATCCAATTAAGCGATAAGGAGTAAATGATGTAGCATTTTAGCAAATTATTTCTATAAGTTTAAAAATCTTTATTTATGAAGCATTTTTAAACCACTAGCTCCTATGCTTTTCTTGGAAATTTATATTTTTAAAACAAAATATTTATCACCTGAGCTCATAAATAACTTTGACATTCTTATCGTATTAAAGTATAATTTATGTTATGAAAAAACGAAAATATGGGCAAGTTCGACCACTCTCCATTGAAGAACTTTCAAAAACATTTGATTCTTTGTCTTACATAAAAACAGCTTTTCTTTTTGGCTCACGCTCCCAAGGTACACAAACTTCAAAAAGTGATTATGATTTTGCTCTTGAACTAATTCCTGTAAATGGAGCCAAATGGGGTATGCAAGCAAAGGCTTGGATGGACATTTGTGATTTACTCACACTCAAAGAGTATGATGTAGATATAGTGGACTTATCTCTCGCTGACCCCCATTTAAAAAAAGAAATTTTAGATAACTATACACTTATAAAAGGAAATCAAAATGACATTTCAAGACTACTTAGATAAAACCTATACTGTCGCAAGTGAAGAAAAAGAAATTTTAGATTTTCTATCAAATAAAGAACTAGATAAAATCAATATCAGAGCTGCAAAAAGTTCACTGCAAGTTTTAATTGAAAACAGCATTGGAAAATCTAAAAAAATTCTACAACATTACAACTGCTCTATCATCCCAAACGAAAGTCGTGATGCCATTAAAATACTTCATGATTGTGAAGCAATAAGTGATGAAATACACAGTTCACTTCATGGTGCAATAGGCTTCAGAAATGCTTTGATACACGACTATATGTCGTTTAACTCCGCAATATTGGTTGATATAGTGAAAAATAGAAGTTATTTAGAACTTTTTAGCTTTTTGATGGATAACTGTCAATACCGTGATGTTATCTGTAAGCGAATCGAAAACTACTCATTTTAAAACGGTTCAAAAAGAGAGATTTATGCACTATGCACGAGGCGTTGAAAATACACTTTTAAAATATGTTACAATTGTGCTCAAATAGTTAAAAGTAGATATTCAACGCCATAGCTTAAAGCTAAGCTACATATCTATGCATTCCCAACTACAAACGAGGGACACCATTCATACAGGTCCAATCTGTTTTAATGCTAGTTTATGTATAACCGATGAGATAAGAGTTTGATAAGGTAATCCTTGCTCCAGTGCTATCACTTTTATCTTTTCTATATCATCTTCAAAGAGTCTAATATTTAAAGACTTTTTCTTTGTTTTTTTCTCAATTGTATTTACTGCAATTTCTTTAAAAAATGCTTTTTTATTATCTAGTTCTTTTTTTTCTAATGGTTTGTAGTTACCATCGTCTACATCTTTTTCTAGTGCTTCAAATAGTTCTAATTCATCTTTTGTGTAAAGTTTTGTTTTTTTCATAATTTAGCCTTTTAAATAATATT
>JAYEPE010000072.1:0-4500 GCA_034723735.1 Campylobacterota bacterium
CGTGTAGTTGGATTTGCCCAAAAAGCCGGCTCTTTATCTTCACGATAGCGAAAGCCTCCATACCTATCATGATTTACAATAGCATCATAATTTTGCATAATAGCATTTTCAACACTATTATCATATGAATCGTGGGTGACTTTTGCATGACGCACGCCTAGACCTACCATTATGTCATTAGAATAAAACTCAGGAACACTCACAATAGACTCTAGCTCAAAGTTTTGCTCTTGTATCTCTTGGGTAAAGAAAAATCCTTTTTCCATGTTTATACCAAGTTTTCCAAATTTTTTCTTAACATAGGCGACAGTAGCTACATTTGCATCTACACTAGAGCTTCGATGTGAAAAATTTGCCTTCGTTTCAACTGTATAGTCATTTACATCTGTTGTATATGAAAGTTGTGAAAAGAGATAAGCATCTGAATGTGACGGTTCTCGTTCTGGAATTGGGTTAAACTGACCTTCAAAACTATAAAAATTACCTGAATCAATCTTTTTATAACGTGTTAGAAATTCTAAGCCACCATTTTTTGCAGTAAAACCGATAGAAAAATCTTTCATTGCTTCATCGGAAAATCCTGACTCAGGGTCTGACCATGGCTTTTCTTGTACAGAATAAAGCTGTTTATCATTTTGTTGATAATAGCCATCTCCAAAGAGTTGCCAATCACCAGCACTCCCATAAAAATTAGCCCCTGCTGAGATTCTATCGTAAGAGCCTACACCAATAGAGACTCTATCTTCTTTTTTATTTTGCCCAAGTTTTGTAATGACATTTACAGTCCCATAAAATGAGCCAGCTCCATACATAGTAGAGCCAGGTCCTCGTAGAACTTCTATCTTATCAATAAGTTCCATCGGAAAACTCATATAAAAATGGCTACTTCCTGCTGTCTCGTTATTGATTGCTACACCATCAATTAAGATTTTGATTTTATCAGATAGATAAGCATTAGGATTTTTAAATCCTCTAACGGTTGTCATAGTCAATCCAATAGTACTCACACTTGTTTGAATACCAGGTAACATATTTAAGGCTTCACCAAGATTTCTAATACCAGCGTCACGATAAGTATCAGCCTTAATAACTGTTACAACAGAGGGGAGATAATCAACATTGAGTGATTTTTTAGTAGCGATATCACTTATATTATTTAAAAGAGATTCAAAATCTTCTAAGCCTTCACTCTCTTGTGCAGAGATTTGTGATTGAGCCGAAAATAATAAAATAGATATAAAAACAAAATTTTTCATAAATAAACCAACCTTAATTTGTAAATATTATAAATGTCTTATTGTATTTATGATATATTCTATTGCAATTAAAATAATTTGTAGTTTAAGATATATCTTTGGATAAAAGGTTTCGTGTGAAAGTTTATAAAATCTATTTTTCATTAAGCTTTTTGTTACTATTTAACGCATTATCTATTCATGCATCCAATTATGATGAAGATATCTTAGAAATATTTTCTAAAATAGCACCCCGTTTAATCTTGATGAGTAGTCAAAAAAACAAGATTGAAGATGAAATCCAAATCTGTATTCTTTATGAAAAAGTTGATACTAATGCTGCTAACTCTTTAACAGATAAGATTAATTCCAACTATCCAAATGGTATAAAAAATCATAAATTAAATATTATTCATAGTAAATATAGCGAGCTACATAAATGCCAAAACACCCAGCTAACATATCTCTTTAATACTACAACTAAAAATGTTATTGAATCTATTAATTATCTCAATCAGTATTCAATTTTAACACTATCTTATGATCCAGTGCAACTTCAATATGGTGTTCATGCCTCTCTTTTTTTAGGTAGAAAAGTAATGCCATATCTTAATATAACACGGATTTATAATGATGGAATAAAGCTTGATAATATACTAATAAGAGTCTCGAAAATCTACACAAAGGGGGAGCAATAATGCGTCATCTTAATATAGAATTCAAAATAATACTATCTGTTATTCTTTTTACTTTTTTTATTATCTCGCTTGAGCGTTATCAAGTCTCTGCAAATATGATGACGCAGTTTATTGCATCTAAAAAAGCAAAAAATAGATTACTGATAGAGACTATTAGCCCTATAATTAGTCTTAATATCTCTCTTGGTTTAGATGAAGCAAACAAAGAATATTTAGATCAAATTATCAAACAAAATAGCGACCTGAATCGGATTGCTTTAATAGACAGCAATAAAAACAGTATCTATCAAAAATCAAAAAAAGATAAAATTTATAAAAAAGGAGATTTTAATTTTTGTACAAAAGAGATTCAAGATACTCTTACAAATGAAAAAATTGCATCTATCTCTCTGTATTTTGCAGATGATGACTATCAAGAGATTCTTAAACAAAATAGAAAAACTACTTTCTATATCTTTGCAATCACTTTAATCTCATTAGGCATTTTAATACTCTTAATTAAACGTGAATTTAGAGACCTGAAAATACTTAGTAAAAATGTTTTAAACTATGATCCTCAAAAAAATAACTTTACATGTAAAGCGTCTTTGAGAAAAGATGAAGTTGGTGTAATTCAAAATGCAATTATATCTATGGTAGCAAAAATCCACTCTCATGCAAAACTTTTAGATGAACTCAATATATCTCTAGAAGACAAAGTAGCTCAAAGAACAAAAGCACTTGAGGATGCAAATAAAAAATTAGAAGCACTCTCGACAACTGACCCATTAACAAATCTCTCTAATCGAAGACATTTTCTCAATCATACAGAAGCGATTTGGGCTCTTGCAAAACGAAAAAATATAGAGATAGCAGTCATTATGTGTGATATCGATCACTTTAAAGATGTAAATGATACCTATGGGCATGCTATTGGAGATAATGTGCTTGAAAATACCGCCTCTATTATGAAAGATTCTCTTCAAAGAAGTACGGATTTTATTGCACGTTATGGTGGTGAAGAATTTGTTGTTATTTTATATGACACCGATATTAAAACTGCTCAAAATATATGTACTGATATTCAAAATAATCTTAAAAGTATGCAGATTCTCAAATATGATGGTATCCCTATCAAAGCAGTAACTCTAAGCTTTGGAATCAGCAGTACAATACCTCAAAAAAATGATAACTATGAGACACTTATCCAACATGCAGATAGTGCACTTTATCAAGCAAAAGATAGAGGGCGAGATCGCATTATAATCTATTAAGAAAAATCAACTATAATTTCAAAAAAATACGGAGAATATATTTATGTTTGGAAAACAAGAACTTAAAACTTACGAATTTAGCGCTGAAGAGATGGCATCATTTGCTTGGGCTAAAATGGAGACTGAAAAAGGGACGATGTGGATTAAGCTTTACGGCGATGAAACACCAAATACTGTAGCAAACTTTGCATCACTTATTAAAGATGGTTATTATGATGGTTTGGATTTTCACCGTGTAATTCCAGGGTTTATGGCTCAAGGTGGCTGTCCTACGGGAACAGGAACAGGCGGACCAGGTTACTCTATTGCTTGTGAAACATCGCTCAATGAGCATGGACATGTTAAAGGTACCCTCTCAATGGCTCATGCAGGACCAAATACGGGTGGAAGCCAATTTTTCATCTGTTTTGGTGATACGCCACACTTAGATGGTGTTCATACTGTTTTTGGTGGGATTGAAGAAGATGATGAAGCATCAATGAAAACACTTGATAGTATTGAAGGTCAAGATAAAATCATTAAAGTTGAAGTTTTAGCAGAGCGTGACTAAAAGAGACTATGTTAGTACATATCTGCTGTAGTGTTGATTCACATTTCTTTTTAGAAAAATTACAAGCAGATTTCCCCAAAGAGAAGCTTACCGGCTTCTTCTACGACCCCAATATTCACCCTTATTCTGAATACCGATTGCGCTATCTTGATGTGAAACGCTCTTGTAAAACTCTTGGAATTGAACTTATTGAAGGTGAATATGATTATGAAAGCTGGCTAGAAGCAGTTGCTGGTTTAGAAAAAGAGCCTGAAAAAGGTGAACGCTGTGCAGTTTGCTTTGATAAACGCTTTGATGTTAGTGCTTATAAAGCTCTTGAGATGGGTGAGAAAAAATTCACAACAACCTTGCTCGTTAGTCCATTAAAATCTCAAGAACAACTCAAAGTAAGTGGTGATGCTTTTTATACGAGTCATGGAGTGGAATTTATAGCCGTTGATTATCGTAGTGGCGGTGGAACACAAGATCAATCACGTGTGACAAAAGAGCAAAAACTTTATCGTCAAGACTATTGTGGTTGTCTTTTTGGATTAAGTATGCAACGTGAACAACAAGATA
Source organism: Campylobacterota bacterium (assembly GCA_034723735.1). GTDB lineage: Bacteria > Campylobacterota > Campylobacteria > Campylobacterales > Sulfurimonadaceae > S010-53. Next base: position 4,295 of record JAYEPE010000072.1, read on the forward strand.
AGCTTATGGATGAGATGTTCTCCCCTGTAAATCAAAATATACTCCCTGCATCTATAGAAGAACGTCTCGATATCTATGAGCATCGTATGAATTTGGAAGATGAGGGGATTGATTATCGCATTGTAAAAGAGAAATTTTTAAACTACAGAGTGTTTACATGTAAGATGACTTTAGCAAAACATACGTCTATTGCTGTACATGCTTTA
>JAYEPE010000073.1:0-861 GCA_034723735.1 Campylobacterota bacterium
AACGATCTAGGCTATATGCTGATTTAATGATATATAACCTGTGTTATCTGTTGGATTTTGGATTCCTAAACACATATATCCATTGACTTAACACTTAATGAAGGAGCTAAATATCAATCCCATACTTTTTCATCAACTCGGCATATTCACCACTATCTATCAGCTTTTGTAACTCCACATCAAACTGGTCTCTCAGCGTGGTCAGCCCAAGTTTTTTTGAAAAAGCGATATAGCTCGGAATACTTTGAACATTATGGGATAACCTGACAAAATCATCTTTTGAACCCATCTTCTCCAGCAATGAGTCAGCAATATAAAGACTACTAATCACGAGATCAATCTGTCCCGCCTGTAATTTTTTAAAATTATTTTTCCGGTTTTCCACACGTTCTATCTTTAATTTGTCCCTGAAATCATCAAATTTTTTCCCATAACTGATGGTTGAAACAACCCCGATCTTTTTTTCACTCAATTTGCTCAGATCACCGTCGTAGGTAATCGAACTCCCTTTTCTAACATAAAAACTGATAATTTGAGGTACGAGTACTTCTTTGGAATAATCGAGGAACTTTACCCTTTCATCATTTTTATAAATTGTAAAAATAGCATCCGCCTTACCTAATTCCACCATGTTCAATGCCTTTTCCCAGTGATAGACCTCGACATTTACAGTATGTCCCAAATTTGCCATTATCTTGGTTACTATTTCAGTGGCAACCCCTTTGATTTTTCCATCCTCACCCTTATACTCCAATGGTGAAAAATCCAATGTCACAAAATTGTACTCCTTAGCCATTAATGGAGTTGAGCTCATCAGCATACTAAACAAACATACTGATATAAATAGTACTTTACCTAAAA
>JAYEPE010000073.1:871-4452 GCA_034723735.1 Campylobacterota bacterium
GTTATCTCCTCTTTAAATTAATTGTGTGTATTTTTTGACCACATAACATAAGATTAGGTGTACTAATGAAAAAAGCAAAGGTTGCTCTTCATGACTACCTAATCTGTGTTACTTGTTTGTTGTTATTTGTTTAATGTTATTGAAGTTAATCATATTTCCTTCTTATTTATTTTTTTGTATATGTTGCTCATATTGACAACCTAAACTAAAAATTAGCAGGCTTTTTATTCTCATAAATCTCCTTTTCAAAATCTTCCCGATAACTTGTATGTATCACCTATTGTTGATATTACTCCTATTTGGTAGGATAACAACAATGGTATATATCTTTTTTTATCATTTTACAATTTCCTCCAATAACTTATGTAAAAAATTGATTTTATTTTTTTTATGTCAAGACTTATACCCAAAAGCAATCATAAATGATATGGATTATGACCTGCTGTCTACCCTTTCTCGATGAATAGGGTCAGGATAGCTCACAGGCTGCATGAAAATGTAAAAAAGCTGTCACATCGACGCTAGGAGGTATCTTAAAGAGTCCTCGTCAGCGTGGCTCTGTCGGAATGACAGAAAGATTTTTCACAAACGAATGTCCTGTCCGGCAGACAGATGGCTAGCAGGTCAAATGACACAACCAACTGTCACCCTGACTGCATTCTTATGAAATATCGTAGCTTTATTGGCACCAGTTTGGTATTAGTATTTCTTCACTGTTAGTTTAATTTGGCTATTCAACGGTCAGTATATAAAAGTAGGCGATGAGGAGCTTCACTTATAAAATCATTACATTTTTGAAATGGGATACAACCGTTGAATTTACTACTGTTTCGTCTATTTTGTGTATGCATTGTTAAGGTTTTTTATTTTGGAAAAATACTTTCAACACTCATTATTCTATCAATGCTAACTATTTCGTAACCTTTTTTGTGAATTGCATCAATAACACTTACTAAATCATTTAGAGATAGCCTGTCATGAAAAAGTATAATATCACCTCCCTTTAAATTTTCAGTGATATTACTAACCAACTTCTCGCCTCTATAGTTATTCCAGTCTTGAGAGTCAATTGACCAAATTACACCTTTTAGATTATTCTTCTCAAGTATGACTTTTATGTCTTCATCAATAATTCCATAAGCAGGCCTAAAGTATTTTACTTTAAGATTATAAGAATTGAATACATTCAAACATTGATTTATATCATGTTCCTTTTCTAAATAGTCTAATTTTCTATAATCGTCATGCTTGTATGTGTGAACCCCCACACTAAATAAGTTATCATCATAAAGATTAACTAAATTTTGAGTTATGTTTTGAGCAACTAAAAAAAACGTTGCAGGAATTTTTTCCTTCTCTAAAAGTGAAATTATTGATTGAGTATTTCTTAAAGGTCCATCATCAAATGTAATTGCAACTATTTTTTCTTGTGTTTTAGCTTTGAAGTAAAACTCTGACAGTGTACTGTCGAGTATATCGCCTAGATAATTTTTATACCCTTTGTATAAACCTCCGAAATTCTGTGATAATAGATAATTAGAGAAGGTTATGAAAGCAGAATCAATATTGTTAGTCTCATATTGTTAAAATTATATCTAACGTTTGGGGCTATGCTAAGTTGCCGAAGCATAGCGTAGGGCATTTGGGAGAGGGCGGTACTCCTGCCGAACCGCATAATCGCTGTTGTGTGATGTGCTTGGGCGACTTTCCACATTTTTTTTTCTATTTGAATAATGTTATCAATAAATAAGTTAAAACATAAGCAAAAATTGGTGCTATTCCCCAAACTGTAAAGAATCGCTTTATTGTGTTGTTACCAAAGGTCTTTTTCCATCCATTTTTACTAATGCTCAATGCAATAAATGCAGCTCCGTTCAATTGAACTAGTGAAGTCGGAACCCCTTTTGTTACAGATGCAAGCAATAGTAAAGTGGCAACTATCATTGCAATAATGGTTGCGTAAAAGGGGCTAACTGCAACAATGTCCTTACCTGTGGTTTTAGTGACCTTATGCCCTAAAAGAGAGCTACCTATTGCAAAGCAAGGAGCGACAATTAAAACAGATAGAATGATAATGGGTAGAAAATTTTGGATGGCATCTTGACTTAACTCATTGGCAGTCAAAGAGGCTATAGGAGCTGCTGCATTAGCCACGTTGTTGGCACCAATAGAAAATGCAACATATAAGGAAGATAAAACCAATAATGCTTTTAAGCTTTTATGTTCTTTTAGATGCGCATAGTTGTCTGTAAACACCTTTTCTCTAAGCAATGGAAAGATCCATTTGGAGAGAACTAGCATAATCAGAAATGATACAATAGGTAAAATAAACCATATGGGAATAATTTCAAAGTATAGTTTTTTAGTGTTTAATCCGTCCAAAGCAGTTGCTGCCCCTGCTATTGATAGGACCGTTGCCTGACTGGTAGATTGTGGAATTCCCATCAGGTTGGCAATAAGTAAAGAAAGTCCGATGGAAAGCAGTATGATCGATGTGTTTACGGGTGTGAAAAATGACGGATCTAATAATCCTTTGCCAAGTGTTAATGAGACTTCCTTGCCTGCTATCAATGCGCCCGCAAGCACCATTATTCCAAAAAGCCCAGGTATCATCGTTTTTTTGATAATATCTGCACCAAAAGCAGCAGAAAAAGCTGTAGAAGTTCCACTCGCGCCCATGTTTATAGCAAGAAACATGGCTAACAGAAACGGAATTGTTAATACATTAAATAATTCTGACATAGTTATTTATTCTTTGTAAAAAGTTAAAAAATAGAGTAAATTACATATCGATGTTTTAAGTCGTCCAAGCATTTCACTCAACTTGTGTGTATCAGTTATTGTTGATATTCCTCCTATTTGGTAGGATAACAACAATGGTATATATCTTTCTTTTATCATTTTACTATTTTCTCCCATCATAATTTACAAAAATTCTTTTCATTTTTATTGGTCAAGAACTTAAACTATCTACTACAGTAAATAGGCATAATGTATCGAGCACACTGCTGATTTGGAACGATTCAGACGAAACAAACCGCGCAACCTACCGCATATGCTCATATTACATGATAATACAATAATATATTAATCAAAAAAGCTATCCAATTTTTTATGAACACTTCCAATCTTATTTCATTTAAGTAATAACCCATCTATCGATTTATGACAGCTAATACCAAACTGTTATCAATTATACTAATATTCAAAAAGTAATTTTTCATTTGTTTTGTTTTTAGTTTCAGAGAAACGACATTTTTGTAGGCCGATCGCGTAAGCGTTGGGTTGAAAAGATTCACACACACTGAAACCTTCCGAATGGTCATTTTCTCAGACCTTCGGAATGGTTGTTCTTTTGGTAATAAAAAAATACTTTTGATATTCAACCATTGAAAAGGTTATAAATAAACCATTTTCAAGGTTTTACGAACAAAACAAAAGGGAAGGTATAGAACATCTAAATGTATTCCGCAGGAATTCTTCCGATTGTTTGAAAACCTCACCCCCGACCCTCTCCTATATAGGCGAGGGAGAGAACATTCAGAAGATCCTCATTTTTCGGAAGTCCTTTGGACTGCATT
>JAYEPE010000074.1:0-4395 GCA_034723735.1 Campylobacterota bacterium
AAACTTATGGAGGTTCCTGTTACTACAAGACCATCTATCTTAAAATAATCAAATCAATGTAGTGCCTAAAATAAAATTCAAACCTCTTAATATAGGCGTTTTATTCGAATTCGTGTCCTAAGTCAGGGTGGCAATAAATTCACAAAATTGTTTAGCATAAGAACTTTGAGTATTTTTGGAGTATTGTAAAGCTTCTTCTTTGTTAATCTCATTTCGATAAATAGATTTGTAGGCTTGTTTTACAGCTTTGATATCATCACGATTTTCAAATCGTCGGCGCATACCCACAACATTAAGACCTTTTACTTGGGCTTTATTTCCCTCAACCAAGGTAAATGGAGGCATGTCTTTGTCAATGTATGAAGCACCACCAATCATAACACCCGTACCAATGGTAATATTGGCTTCGATGATACTTAAACCACCTACAATAACTTTCTCCTTACATGTAACATCTTCAAGCATGGTGACAGAGTTAGTTAATATACATGATTCATCAAGCTCAACTCCATTAGAAAGCTCAACATATGCCATAATAAAGTTATCCTTAGCAATACGAACAGTTTTATCACTGTTATCATTCGTACCAATCATTGTAAACTCACGAATATGAGTGTTTTCTCCAATAATGATATTAGCGAGATTATTTCCTAAGTGAACATACGAAAAGATTTTAACATTACTCTTACATGTAACATTGTCATTCATAATTACATGAGAAGCGATACGACACCCCTCTTCAATAATAACATTTTTTCCAATATGGCAAAAAGGTCCAATATGTACATTTTCAGCAATTTGAGCTGAGGGGTCTATAAAAGTTGAATCGTGTATCATCATGATTCAGTAGCAATTTCAAGGGTGATAATAGAGTCTTCTATACTAGCTAATGAGCCAAGCTCACCTGTCTTTAGATAGTGAATAAAAGCTTCATTCTCTTTTATAAGAGGTTCATCTTTTTTGATATAGCAACCACGAACTACATAAGAGTTATTAACATGAAATCCAGAAAACTCATTAAGGTCTTGTCCCATAAGATCAGCTTCATAATAGGCTTCTTTACAAGCCACCTCAATGCGGCGCTTTTTAAAAGGAGTGAGCCAGTTTGTTGTAATATTTGCAATAATAGAGTTTTCCAACTCAAAACCTAAAACTGCATTATCTTCATGGTGATTATGAATTTTGCGTGATTTAAAGATAACCTTATCAAGAATGTTTTTGCCTGTAATAAAACGAATAAGGTCTATATCATGAACAGAAAGATCAGTCAAGACACCAACATCAGCGATACGTGGAGGAAAAGGACCAACACGAGTAATTGCAACAGAGTATATCTCTTTGCCCTCAAGTTCAGATTTAAGCCCTTGAACGACAGGGTTAAAACGTTCTACATGACCAACACAGCTTCTAATACCTTTCATAGCTGCAGCTTTAGCAATTATTTTGGCATCATCAGCAGTAGAAGCGGCAGGTTTTTCAATAAAGATATGAATGCCTCTCTCTATACATTGAAGCGCTACCGTTTTATGTAAAAATGTAGGAACTGCGATAATAACAGCCTCAGGTGAAACCTCATCTAGCATTGTCTCAACATCTGTATAAAAAGGTGCTTCATACTCTTCATTTTGAACTACATCACAAAGGGCACAAATTTCTACTTCAGGAATTTCTTTAAAAACACGGTAATGGTTTTTCCCCATAATACCCATTCCGATAATGGCAATTTTAATCATGAATATCCTTTATGGCATTGACTATAAAGTCTTGTTGTTCTTCACTGAGGTAAGGACTCATTGGCAGTGACATAATCTCTTCACTGATTTTTTCAGAGATAGGGAAATCTCCTTTTGCATAGCCAAGGTCACTAAAAGCTTCTTGAAGATGTAAAGGCATTGGGTAGTGCACTGCTGTTGGAATGCCTTTTTCACCAAGTGCTGTAGTTACTTTTTCACGCTCTTTAACTCGGATAGAATACTGGGCATACACACTTGTTCGGTCGGCTTTTACATAAGGTGTTGTAAGCTTACAAGTAAAGAGTAAATCACTATAGCGCTGTCCAATTTTTTGACGTGTTTGCACCTCTTTTTCAAAGTGTTTAAGCTTGACATTTAAAATAGCCGCTTGTATCGCATCGAGCCGACCATTGATACCAATGTATTTATGTTTATAACGCTCATTTTGCCCATGATTGAGCAACATACGGATTTTTTCAGCCAAAGCATCATCATTTGTGAAAATAGCGCCACCATCACCATAAGCACCAAGAGGTTTTGATGGAAAAAATGAGGTACAGCCAATAGTTGAAAGGTTACATGATTTTTTATCTTTATACTCAGCACCAAAACTTTGACAAGCATCTTCGATAACAGCGATATCGTATTTTTCAGCGATAGCATTTATAGCTTCCATATCTGCACATTGTCCATAAAGAGAAACTGGCATAATAGCCTTAGTTTTATCAGTGATTACAGCTTCTATTTTAGAGGGGTCAATATTGTAAGTCTGCTCATCAATGTCAACAAAAACTGACTTAGCCCCTAAAAAAGCAATAACTTCAGCAGTAGCGATAAAAGTAAAAGGGGTAGTAATGACCTCATCACCTGCTTTAATATCAAGAGCCATAAGTGAAAGAAGTAGAGCATCTGTACCACTACTACAGCCTATAGCATGAGAGACTCCCGTAAATTCAGCTAAGTTTTTTTCAAAGCTTTGAAGTTTCGCTCCACCAATAAACTGTGCAGTTGTGCAAACTTCTTTGATTTCTTGGTCAATCTCATTTGAGTATTCTTGGTATTGTGCTTGCAAATCTATAAAATTAATTTTCATCTATTATTCCCTCTAAAATTATCTCAGCAACACGCTTTGAGCTGCCCTTTTGTAAATAGTTTCTAAGTGTTATCGCATCGCTTAAAAAAGCTTCTTTATCCATATTTTCATAGGCATCTAAAAGTTTTTCTATCGTAACATCATCTTGTAAAAGCTCAGGATGAAGCGCACGATGACTCATTTTATCAAACATGATATTACTAAGCCCTACATATTCTAGTTTGACTAGCGAACGAGCAATCATATAATCAAGTGGCTTGGCTATATAACTCAAAATAAATGGCGTACCAATAAGCGCTGCTTCAAGTGTCGCCGTGCCACTACAGATAAAAGCGAAATCACTTTTATAGAGTGCATCATGGGAATCATGTGTGATTGTAAAGTCTGAAAGATTACCGTAAAGTTCATTGATTTTTGCTTTGGAAAAGCTTGGTGGAATAACGATAATCGCCTCTTGCTTAAAATGAGAACGTAGTTCATGAAACAGGGGCATTAAACGCTTAATTTCTGATGAACGACTCCCTGGCATATAGGTAATGCTATTGTTACACCCCAAGAGTACTTCCTCGTTCCTCACAGCGCATGTAAGCGTATCTTTAAAAGTGCTAATTTCATCTAAAAGGGGATGACCTACATATTCAATAGCTGCATTTTTGGAATAATAATCTTTCTCAAAAGGCAAAATTGAAGCCAAGTGGTCAATAGTTTTTTCTAAAACAGGAATACGACCCTTTTTCCAAGCCCAAGCTTGAGGTAAAATGTAGTAGATAATCTCCTTTTCAGGGTATGCCTTTTTAAGTGATTTTGCCAAAGGGAGATTAAATCCCGAAGAGTCCATTAAAAGAATTTTATCGGCATCTTTAGCTAAACTTACCATATCATCACGAAGTTTAAAAAAGAATCGAAGCTTTTTAAGTGCATCAATAAAGCCCATAATAGCTAAAGCACTCAAATCAATCATAGGTGTGCCGAGTTTCTTATCAAACACACCAATAAGCTCAACACTATCAGGTAGCTCTTTCTTAAGAGCAGCTAAATGAAGGTTCGAAGAGTGTTCCATCGCACAAACTAAAAGTTTCATGAGCCTCCATCTCCCCATGTCTCATATGCAGGATTATAGTGTTCTGTTTGCTCATCTACAAATCCATGTAAAAAGCTAGCAAGTGCTTCAATATCTTCATCACTCAACGGTTCAGCAAAAGATATCATCATCTGTTGTGCTTGAGTTTGAACAATGCCTTTGCGATAGTTTTTTAACTTAAAAGCCAAAAAACCTTTAGCACGATTGGCTAGACCTGGATAATTTGTCATCCCTTCAGCCTTAATCCCATGACAGCCATTACAGCCTTTTTCAAAGTAGAGACCCTTGCCTTTTTCATATAGCGGTGATTGTGATAAAAGTGAGGTGAAAAGAAGAAATAAAATACTAATGAAACGCAATGAAAACCTTGCAAAATTATTGTGTAAGAATTATAGCATATTAGAATATTTTTATTCACAATAATAACCCGCTCTTGAGTGCTGCTATCTTGTATCCTCTTTAAGGAGCAAGCAAAACTTTAAGTTTTT
>JAYEPE010000075.1:0-19528 GCA_034723735.1 Campylobacterota bacterium
AAGGCAAACTGCAGCAAATATCACAAGAAGTTAATAAGCGTTAAAAATTTTAGTACTCTTTTTCATCATCATGTTCTTGAATTACAAAACTTGTTTCCGCGAGTTTTGCATCAGCACTCTTAATGCAAACATGCCACTCTCCTGGTGAACGCCCATAATAATATCGATAATCATAAAGAGAGCCATGATAGGCGCTAAGAATCATCTTACGTTTTCGATTATCTTCACTAAGACTTGGGGATTTCCATTCAAAAGTTATATTTCTATCATAATTCATTCTCTGAGTAAAAAAAGTACACTCTATACGCTTACTCTCTTCTCCGAGAACTTCACACACTAAAGTATTTGAATTTTCTTGTTTCTCAGCAAAAAGGGAGACAATACTCACTAAAAAAACTATTATTAATTTCATTACATTCTCCAAAGTGTTCCATTATATCTTATTAAGTATAATTTGACAAAAAAGTAGGCACATGTTCAAAAAATTTAATCTCAAAAAAATTGCAAAAGAAATTGCTATTATGGGTATCACTCTTTTTATAGTGATGAATATTATAAGTTATTTGCGAAGCCCAAAACTTTCAGATACTTCTTTACCTAACATCACAAGTACTTTAATTGATAATACACACTACTCAAGTCTCAATCAATCCAAAAAACCCCTACTTATTCATTTTTGGGCAACATGGTGTCCTACATGTAAACTAGAAGCAGGAAATATTCAAAAAATTTCTGAAGACTTTAATGTACTTACAGTTGCTGTTAAATCCGGTAGTGACACAGAGATAAGAGATTATATTAAAGAAAATAATTTTGATTTTAAAGTTATTAATGATTCACAGGGGATATTATCATCACAATTTTCTGTACCTGCATTTCCAACTACATTTATTTATAATTCTCAGGGGAAATTAGAATTTACAGAAGTTGGATATACCTCTATTTTAGGATTATATGCACGAATGTTATGGGTTCAGTAAGTCTTACATGTAAGTTGCATTTTCTTACATGCAAGAGCAAATTATTATCTAAATACTAGCGTAATCTACGCCAATACAAGCATCAAGTGATGCTAATTTATCTAAAATTTCTGCATCAACACAAGAATCTACAATAATAACAGCTAAGGCTTCACTTTTTGTATTGCGCCCTAAGCGAAAATCAGAAATATTGACATTTTCTTGAGCTAAAATGGTACCTACTTGACCAATTACACCTGGAACATCTGTATTTCTAAATAAAATTAGATTTCCTTTTGGTGCAATATCAAGATCAAAACCATTAATATCGACAATACGCTGTACTTCATCATCATAAATAGTTGCACTTATAGTGATAACTTTTTTATCTGTAGTTAACCTAATTGTAATAAGATTTTTAAATACATTACTATCAAGTAGTACTTCAGTATCAACTTTTACATTTTTTTCTGCAGCAATATATTCAGCATTAACATAGTTAATAACATTGCCACTGCTCTCTGCCATCGCACCTACAGTAACAAAGGTAGCAAGAGAGTCTAAATGCTCAGAGATAGGACCTTGTCCACTAATCTTGAGTGAAACTAGTGGTGCACGGTTCATTTGGGCTGCTAAAAAACCGACCTTCTGACCTAGTTCTAAAAATGGTTTAACAAACGAAGGAATACTACTCTCATCAATAGGCAGATTAAAGGCATGTGCGAATGTTATTCCTTTAGCAGCTTCAATAGCTTGTTGCGCAGCTTGTGTCCCAATATTGTACTGAGATTCAAAAGTATTAGCACCTAAGTGAGGAGAGACAATGATATTATCAAGTTCTAAAAGAGGATGATCGGTTGCAGGTTCTTTATTAAAAACATCAATACCTGCAAATCTAATCTTTTTAGATTTCAAACCATCATAGAGAGCTTCTTCATCATAAAGACCACCACGAGCACAGTTGATCAATACTACTCCATCTTTCATCTTAGCAATTTCATCACTACCAATCATACCAATAGTCTCTTGATTTTTTGGAGTATGAATAGTGATAATGTCACAATCTAAAATATCATTAAAGTTTTCTGTATAAGCAACTCCAAGATCAGTTGCTTTTGATGCAGGAACATAAGGATCATAGGCAATAACATCCATTTCAAATGCAGTACTTCGGATAGCAACACGACTTCCAATATTACCAAATCCAATTACTCCAAGTTTTTTGCCTTTCATCTCATGACCGTACCACTTTTCGCGTTTCCAGATACGCTCTTCTTTGAGATGATTATGTGAATATGGAAACATACGCATACATGAGAGCATGTGAGCCATAGTTAGCTCAACAGCTGCAATAGTATTGGCAGTAGGTACATTCATAACTATGATACCCTCTTTGGAGCAGCCATCAATATCAACATTATCAACGCCAACGCCCGCACGGACAACAGCTTTCATACTTTTAGCTGCTTTTATGAATTTTTCATCAATATCAGTTGAACTACGTGTAATTGCAATATCTGCATCAGCGATAATGTCTAAAAGTTTTATTTTGTCTTCATCTGCTGCGAAAATAAAGTCAATTTTATCATCATTTTGGAGCATATCAAGACCGGCTTGATGAATATGATCACAAACAACTACTTTATATTTTTCCATTTTTTTTCCTCTTTAAATGGCACAATCTTTGCCATAATTTGATAATTTTTCAATGTTGCTACTAATTGCATTAACTTATTTTGATTTTTAGAACGTATTAATAAAGTCGTACCTGTTGAATCTTTCTTCAATAAGTGCTTCAGTCCATACTGCTTCAGTTCTTCTTTAAGACAGAAAAGTTGATATGGATCATGAATAGTAGCGTTAAGCTGGTAGATTGTCTCGTGAACAATTTTTTGAGTAAGATCAAGATTAATATAAATTTCATTAACAGGAAAAAAATATCCTAAACGCTCACTCTTTGAAAAACGTTCTAACCAACCGTTATCTGACTTTTGATCAGATGCAAGTACATTTGCAATTGATTTTTGCTTTAGCAATGGGGGTGCTTCACCCTGATTAATACGATACAGCAATAACACTAAAAAAAGTGCTACACCGATCGCAATAATCGGCGTTAACCAATAGGCTAAACGCTGCATCCTCGCGTTACTTCAGTTGGTCTTTAATCAGATCCCCTAAGCTATTTGAAGAGTCATCATTAAACTCATCCATTTGTGCTTGTTCTTTAATACGCTCAAGTTTTTTAACAGAAAGACGAATACGGTCACGCTGAGTATCAATAACAGCGATAACAGCTTCAATATTCTGACCCGTTTCAAGCTCTTCTACTTTTAATGGAAAAAGATCTTCATTACGAATTAAGGCATCTACACCATCTTCAATAGAAACAAATACCCCAAAGTCTTTAATATCACGGATAGTACCATTAACTACTTCATTAGTTTTATGATTTAACGCATATTTTTCAATTGGACTCTCTTCAAGAAGTTTACGGTTTAGAGAAATTTTCTGTTCCATATCATTGATTTTTACAATCTTAACTTCTACGCTATCACCAATTTTATAAATATCTTTACACTTAGTATTTTTTTCCCAAGATGCATCTTGATTATGTAAAAGACCCTCTACACCATCAATTTTTACAAAAGCACCAAAATCAGTTAATGATGTAATCAGACCTGTAACTACATCACCCTCTGAGCGTTTTTTAACAAACTCATCAAATGGTTTTGGTAATAATTTCTTGTATGATACACGAAGTTTATGTGTGTCAGAATTGATTTCGATAACCTCAACATCAATCTCTTCACCTACACTAAGGTAGTCTTTTGGATGTTTTATGTTTTTATCCCAAGTGATTTCTGAAATATGCAAGAAACCTTCAATATCATTTCCAAGGTCAACAAAAACACCATATGGCTCAAGATTACTCACAGTTACTGAGATAGTATCGCCTTCATCTAATTCAGATTCAACTTCTGCCCATGGATCAGGCTGAACTGCTTTGATGGAAAGTGAAAGGTGACGCTTATCTTTATCATAAGAGATTGCTTTAACAGTAACAACATCACCCTCATTATAGAGTTTAGATGGGTTTACTGGCCCTTTATAGCTGATTTCATTATAGTGAACAAGACCATCAACACCACCAACATCTACAAACATTCCGTAGCTAGTGATTTTTTTGATAGTACCCTCTACAATTTTGTTATCTTCCATAAGTGTATCGATAATCTCTTTTTTACGCTTGCGCTCTTCATTGAAAAGTTTACGGCGTGATAAAACGATTGAATTATCAGAAGCATCAATTTTAATAACTTGTGCTTTAATCTTACGACCTACAACATCATCGCTGTCTTTGAACGCAGCTAATGAACGTGGTAAAAATAGTGCAACACCGTCAGATTCAACGATATAACCACCACGATTCTTCTTGGTTATTACACCTTCAACAATCAAGTCCTCAAAATCATCACCATGCTCTTTAATAAAAGCTAGAGTTTTTTGTTGCTCTTGAACTTTTCTATAAGAGATCTTTGGACGCTCATTATAGTAACCTGTTACCATAACAGTAATTTTATCACCAAGAGCAAAAATTAGTTCACCCTCTTCATTACGGATCTCATCAAGAGATAGAATACCTTCTAACTTCTCACCAATACCAACTAAAACTCTGTTGTCTTCTTCTTGAAACTCAACAATCTCACCCTCTGTGATACGTGTTGATTCTTGCTCTTTGAAAGAAGCCTCAAGCATCTCTGCAAAATTTTCCTCTTCAAACCCTTCGTTGTCGAAAGCCATACCCATTCCTCGTGTTAACATAAAAATTGGGTGATTATATCTAAAAGAGACTTATTAATATATGAATTACAAGAAGTTTTAGGAAGTAATTTGCTTTATTGTTGCAATAACCTCTTGTATAATCCAATCTGGAGTTGAAGCACCCGCGCTGATGCCACATTTTTGTTTATTATCAAACCAAAACGAACTAATTTCAGTGGGTGCCTCAATATGATAACTATCAGGACAATGATATTTAGATATCGTTTGAAGTTGCTTTGTATTAGAAGAATTTTTTCCTCCAACAACAATCATTATATCTGATTCTTTAGCTAAAGATTCTGTCGCTTCTTGATTTTCTAAGGTTGCATTACAGATCGTATTAAAGACACGCACCTCTTTATGACGGGCTATAAGATAATTGGTAATTTCTAAAAAATCTTCCACCTTGCGCGTAGTTTGAGCTACAACAGCAACCTTACTTTTAATATCAAGTGCTTTAAGATCTTCTACATGTAAGACCGTATAAACCACGCCTTCTGCGTAGCTCTTGACCCCTTTAATTTCTGGGTGTTTCTCATCACCAAAAATCACTATATCATAGCCCTCATCACTCATGTTTTCACATATATTTTGAGGCTTTGTTACATAAGGACAGGTAGCATCAATAACATTTACTTGGCGTTCATGAAGTTTTGCAAGTTCATTTTTAGGAATACCGTGCGTACGAACTACTGCGGTTTCACCCACTTTGAAATCATCAAGATTATCAGTTAAACCAACTTTAAAGTCACTATTTAAACGCTGTATCTCTTGAGTATTATGTATCAGTGGTCCATAAGTTCTTGAATTTTGATTCTCTTCTGCTATCTTAATAGCTCGCTTGACACCAAAACAAAATCCATAATTTTCAGCAAGTGAGATGGTCACAGTGTAATCTCAGTGATATTTGAAAGCAAGTCAAAGAAATTTGGAAAAGAGGTGTTAATACAATCAATATCTTCAACCTCCATACCACAAAGTAAGCCTGCAATAATAAAACTCATTGCAATACGATGATCACCAAAACTATTTACTTTTGCTGCTTTTAAAACGCCACCTGTAACGCTATAGCCATCTTCAAATTCATCTACTTCAATACCACAAAGTTTTAAATTATCAACTACAGTACTGATACGATCACTCTCTTTAACACGAAGTTCTTCAGCATTTTTTATAGTACTGACCCCCTCCGCCGTTGCCATAGCAATAGAGAGTGCAGGCAGTTCATCAATAAGCCATGAAATATTATCATCAATAGTAATTGCATGAAGCGGTGCATACTTAACAGTAATGTCACCTATAGGTTCATACCGTTCATCTTTAAGATCATAGCTGATATCCGCGCCCATTCGCTCTAAAGCCTTAAAGGCTTCAATACGTGTTTTATTAAACGTTACTCCAATAATTTTTGCTGTTGCATTGGGTGTAATAGCAGCAGCCACTGCGAAGAAAAAAGCACTTGAGGGATCAGCAGGAACACGAATATCTAAAGGGTTCAATAGACCTTTTAAAGGTTTAATCGTAGTAACAAGATCTTCTACATGTAAAGAAGCGCCCATACCTTTTAACATCCTCTCTGTATGATCACGGCTAAGTTCAGGCTCACGATATGTACACGTTGCATCAGCATGCAGTGCTGCAAGAATCATGGCACTTTTAACTTGTGCTGAAGCAATTTTACTTTCATAATTAAAAGCTTTCAAAGAAGCACCACGAATACTAAGTGGTGCTAGGTTACCAGAATCTCTTCCATCAAGTTTAGCACCAATATCACGTAAAGGCTGAGTTACACGATTCATTGGGCGACGCTTTAGGTATTCATCCCCTGTTAAAATAAAATGCCCATTTGCTGAAGCAAGAAGTCCACAAAAAAGACGCATTCCTGTTCCTGCATTACCACAATCTAAAATATTAGCACTCTCTTGAATTCCTCGTGAGGTGATTCGAATTACTTCACCATCATCAACAACCTCAGCACCTAATTGCTTAACAATTTCAAGCGTACTAAGCGTATCTTCTGCTCGCAAAAAATTTCTAACAACACTTTCCCCATTAGCTAAGGTAGCAAACATAGCTGATCGATGCGAAATTGATTTATCTGAAGCAATCTTATCACTTACAAAGTCAAATTTTTTGGCTGGGCTAATAATTACCTTTTTCATCGTAACTCTACTCCTAACTCACTATTCATACCTTCAATAATACCACTCATCGAAGAGGTAATATCTTCTTCTCCTAGCGTTTTATCTGCCGATTGTAAGACAAAACGAAGACTTAATGAACTATTTTCACCTAAAGACGCATCTTGGTAGCGATCTACTGGATAAAAACGAATAATTTCATCACTTTTATATCTTTGTATAACTTTAGCAAGTTCTTCATAGGTGATACTATCTGGCAAGACAACGCTTAAATCACGAAAAGACGCTTGATATTTTGAATATGTCTTAGCAATTTTCAAACTATAATCAAGTGCTAGAAAATTAATTTCACATATAAATGTCTCTTCTAAATCATAGCTCTCTTGAACAACTGGGTGGAGCTTATAAATTTTTCCTATTGTCATAGCATTTTGTTTTACTGTAGCAGCTTGGTATGGATGCATTAAACCGTGAGTATCTGCACTTTTTTCAAGTTCAAAATCTCCGATAACCTGAGATATTTTTTCTGCAAACAGAGGAAAATCAATACTATTAGGACGTCCTGCATTATTCACAGATGCATTCTCTTTATCACCAGAGAAGATAAAGGCCATACTTAATGATTCATTGCGCTGTGAATCAAAGATAGAACCAATTTCAAAAAGTGCTATCTTCTTTTGGCCAGATTTAGCATTGAGACTTGCTGCTTCAAGTAAGCCTAGAGTTAAACTAGGACGTAAAGTATCCATGGTATTTACTATTGGATTAAGAAGTTCTTTATCTTTATCCGTACATGTAAAACCAAAAGATTCAAATTTCTCTCTTTCTCCAAAGACAAAATGCACACTTTCATAAAAGCCGCTATACGCAGCTTTATAGCGATAATTACGACGTTTTTGATATTCATAGTAATCATCATTAAAACGAAAAGCTTCGCTTACAATAAATGGCTTTGAAGGAATATTATCAATTCCTATAAGACGGACAATCTCTTCTACAAGGTCTTGCTGATTTGTTACATCATGGCGATATTGCGGTACTTTAACTGCTAAGTAATCACTTTTAGAACTTTCAACACCAAAGCCTAGATTTTTTAAGATTTGAGTAATGGTTGTTTTATCAATTTCTGTACCAATAAAAGCATTAATAGAGCTAGCACTTACACTTACATGTAAAGGCTTAAAGAGTTGTGTACAATCAAGACTTCCTGCATAAATACTTGTAGTAGCACATGATTTTAGTATCTTAAAGAAATAGCTTAATCCTAAATCAAGTTCAGGCTCACTTCCTCGTGACGTACGATAAAAGAATGCATCACTTTTTTGTTTACTTCTTGCCATCTTTCTTGAAATAATATCAGGGGCAATATAACTCGCTTCAATTAAAACTTCTGCTTGATTATCAACAATACAAGTACTCTCTTCTTGAATAACCCCCACCGTTGAGGCTTTTCCTTTAGCACACAATACAGTACTAAAATCTTTCTCATTTTTAAGTTCTATCTCTATTTTATTCTCTTGAGTTTTAAAACATGAACGATTATAAGCTCGTAAAATCACTCCCGTACTGTGTGTAGCATAAGTAAGAAGTCCTGCTATATCAGAGGAGTAAGACTCTTCAAGTTGCGCTAAACGCAGAGCAACACGTGCAGGTAAAACAAGATTTTCAATATCAACCGCACGAAATGATAGGTTAGCATCAAAAGTATCATTATGCATCAACTGTGCAACACGTCCAATACCGATACGCCCCTCTTTATCATGATCAATAACAAGAGTACGAAGTTCACGATCATAAGCTGCACATAAATCGCGTGCCACACCATAAATGCTAAGACAATCACCACGATTTGCAGTAAGTTCAATCTCGATCTTATCATCATTAAAATAGGGATTTTTACAAAGTTCAGAACCTAGTTCAAGTGCGCCTAAACTTTCATCTAAAATCATAATACCATCTTCAAGTTTTGGCAAACCAATTTCAGTAGAAGAGCAAATCATTCCCTCACTATCAACCCCACGAAGTTGTACCGGCTTAATCTCTAATCCACCTGGCATCTTAGCGCCAATTGTTGCTACAGCTACTTTAATACCTGCACGTACATTCGAAGCACCACATACAATTTGACGAATACCACCACCTACATCTACCTTACAAACATTTAACTTATCTGCATCGCGGTGACGTTCACACTCTATCACTTCACCTACAACAATCTTTTGCGGAGTCTTATACGACTCTACACTATCAACTTCAAGTCCAATAGAGTTAAAGGTTTTACATAAATCTTCAGTAGAGACATCTGCAATATCAATCCACTCATTTAACCAGCTTTTTGTTACAATCATTTCATCTGCTCCAATAGTCTGATATCACCTTCAAAAAGTGAACGTAAATCTCCAATATGATGGATTAACATTGCAAAACGTTCAACCCCTAGACCAAAGGCATAACCGCTTACATCCTTATATCCCACTGCTTCAAAAACATTAGGATCAACAATCCCGCAACCAAGTACTTCAAGCCAACCTGTTTTCGAACAGACACGACAACCATCACCTTTACAAAAGATACAGCTAATATCAACTTCAGCAGAGGGTTCTGTAAAAGGGAAAAAGCTTGGACGAAAACGAACATCAACTTCACCAAACATATATTTTAGAAAATCCTCTAAAATATACTTTAAGTTTGCGAAAGAGACGGTTCCTTCTTTATCCACTAACAAACCCTCAACCTGATGGAACATAGGTGTATGTGTCAAATCGTAATCACGACGAAATACTGATCCCGGTGCAATCATACGAATCGGAGGCTTTGTGTGGAGCATTGTGCGAATTTGAACAGGTGAGGTATGTGTACGTAGCAACATCTCATCTTTGAAATAAAAAGTATCTTGCATATCACGCGCAGGATGGTATTTTGGAAGATTCAGTGCTTCAAAATTATGAAAATCATCTTCAACCATAGGACCTGTTTGTACCGTAAAGTTCATAGAAATAAAATAATCAACAATCTTATCCATAGTCTCATTAACAGGATGCAGAGCTCCACGAGAAGATTGTTGTGAAAATAGTGACACATCAATCGCTTCAGCTTTCATTGCACGCTCAAGTTCCTCGGTCTGCAAGGTCATCTTACGTTCACTTAAGAGTGACATTAAATCACTCTTATATATATTTAACTCTTTAGCAATAGCTGCTTTTTCTTCATTAGGAGCTGTTTTCATCTTAGCAAACTCTGCTGCAAGAACCCCTTTTTTTCCAAAAACACTAATACGTATCTCTTCTAACTTTTCAACACTTTGTGCTGTTTTTATCGCGTCATACCATTCTTTCAATATAAAGACTCCAGTATATAAAATTGTGCGTATTTTATTCAAATATGAGTTATATATAGCTTGATGAGAATTTTAAATCATTATTTAAGATTTATATCCTTACATGTAAGATACAATAGGAGAAATAAATACAGGAAAAAACATGTGTATCTTTTGCAAAATAGTAAATAAAGAAATCCCCTCAAATCTCGTTTTAGAAGATGAAGACTTTTATGCTTTTCATGACATTAACCCTAAGGCTCCAATTCATATTCTTATAATTCCCAAAGTTCATGTGGATAGTTTTAATGAAGTCTCTTCAGATATGATGGGAAAAATGACTCCATTTATTCAGCGTGTTGCCATACATGTAGGCATTGAAAAAAGTGGCTATCGTGTTATAACAAACATTGGAGATAACGGAGGTCAAGAAGTAAAACACTTGCATTTTCATCTTCTTGGTGGGGCTAAACTCTCATGGTCACATTTTACTGATGCAGACCCTAAAGATTTTCTTTAATATGAGGATTGAACCTAAGGGTTCTCTCCCCATTTTCGTTTTCTAAAACGTGTTAAAAGCTCAATTGTTAAAATTGAAGCAAGGGCAGACAAGACGATTGTTGTTATTGTTTGCATAAAATCTCCTATGCTAGCACAAACAAAAACTGTTCCAAGTTTGTCTTATGAAGGGCAACTTTCAATATCACCCATATCAATCTGAGCTCCACCACCACTTATCATAGCTTCATTTTCACGTATTTTTGTGCCATTGTGTGTAATAGAATAGCTTATGGCTGTTGTGTCTCGAATAGTATTAATAGTTGAGCAGTAAGTCTCTACACTTGCCATAACCCAGCGTCCTGCCATCGTATCATCAGCATCAGAATTAAAAACATACTCTAAATGCAAGGTGTTGAACTTTTTAGGATGCGACTCATTACGTACTACCTCACCACTAACACTTAAACACTTTACTGTTTTACCTTGATTTTTTGGAATAACAATCATATCAGAAGCACTACATGTAATCAAGCCACCTAAAAAATACTCTATAGGTGATATAACAGGACAATCAATAATAAAACTACTTTTGGCAGTTTTAGCTTCAAATTTCATCGCTTCTTTGTGACTCACTTCAATTTTCATAAATTCAAATCCTTTAAATAGTTCTCAAAATAGATAATTTGCTCCATAGTTCGTAGTGTTGCTGTGCCCCCTTGCGAAGTTCGTGCATTCATAGAGTGTTCTATATTCAAATATTTCATAACATTCTCTTGAATACGATTATCAATTTTTTGCAACTCTATAAAGGCTAAATCACTAATGTCAATACCCAACTCTTCAGATTTCGCCACTGCTTTACCTGTAATAAAATGTGCTTCTCTAAAAGGAATATCACAATTTTCTACTAAATAATCAGCAAGGTCTGTAGCACTTAGATGTCCTACTTTGCATGCTTTATACATATTGTCATTTTTAATTGTCATAGTCTTAAGTGCTTCAGCAAGAATTTCTAAAGAAATTTCTGCTGTTTCAACACTATCAAAAACACCCTCTTTATCTTCTTGCGTATCTTTATTGTAAGCAAGTGGTAAACCCTTCATTACAGTAAGTAGAGCAATAAGGTTACCGTTTACACGTCCTGTTTTTCCACGTAAAAGTTCAGGAACATCAGGATTTTTCTTTTGTGGCATAATGGAAGAACCTGTAGAGTACTCATCACTTAACTCAACAAAACCAAACTCATAGCTTGACCACATCACCAACTCTTCAGAAAGGCGTGAGATATGCATCATCATTGTTGCAATATTAAATAAAATCTCTAAAGCAAAATCTCTATCACTTACCGTATCAAGGCAGTTCATACTCACACTTGAAAAACCAAGTTCTTGTGCAGTCATATTGCGATTAATATTGTGAGGTGTTCCGGCAAGTGCAGCACATCCAAGAGGTGAAATATTATTACGCTTACGTGAACTTTCAAAACGTTCAATATCACGTTGAAACATTGCATTATAGGCTAAGAGATGAAAAGCAAAATTGATAGGTTGTGCATGTTGCAAATGTGTCATACCAGGAATCAATGTTTCGGTGTGATCTTTGGAAATTTCAGTAATTACCTGCATTAAAGATTTTAATCCCTGAGTAATTTCTCTATTTTTTCGTAAAACATAACGACGAAAATCTACAGCAACTTGATCATTACGACTCCGCGCAGTATGAAGCTTTTTGCCTGCATCACCAATAAGTACTGTTAAGCGTTTTTCAATAGCCATATGAAGATCTTCATCGCTAACCTTCCACTCAAAACTACCTTCTTCAATTTCACTACGTACTTGCGTCATACCTTTTTGGATATCTTGTAGCTCTTGCTTACTTAAAATACCTTGCTCACACAACATAGTTGCATGGGCTAAAGAGCCTTCAATATCTTCACGATAGAGTTTACGATCATACATTATTGACGCATTAAAATCATCTAAGAGTGACGCAGCACTTGATGAAAAACGTCCGGACCACATTTTGTCCATAAAATCTCCCAATTTAAAAAGTTTGCTATTTTAGCGAAAAAGAGGAGTAAGTGCGAATTTATAAAAGGCTAAGAAAGGTCTGTTGCCTGACTAGCCATCACTTCTGCACGAGCAAGAACATCTTTGGCACCATGTTCAATCATTGCCTCAGCCATTTCACGACCGACACCTTGGTATTTATTACGGTTGATAGTTTTTGTTTCGCTCATAATTTCAGAACCATCAGGCATTCCTAAAATAGTCTGAATCATAACATCATCATCCATCACTTTAGCATTAATACCGATAGGTACTTGACAGCCCCCTTCTAAAGTATCAACAAATTCACGCTCAATAGTAGTTTCAACACGACTATCTGCATCATCAAGACCTTGAACTATCTTAATAATTTCAGGGTCATTAATACACTGAATGCCTAAGGCTGCTTGACCCATTGCAGGAATCATCTCCTCAAGAGAGATAGGATAGACATACTCTACTAAATCAAGAAGTCCTAGTCGGTTGATACCTGCAGAAGCAAGAATAATAGCATCATACTGTCCATCTTTAAGCTTTTGAATACGAGTATTCACATTGCCTCGGAGCCATTTTATCTTAAGATCAGGACGTTCACGTAAAAGTTGCATCTGCCGACGCAGTGAGGATGTTCCTACTATAGCACCCTTGGGAAGATCTTTAAGATTTTTATACTTATCACTCAACATCGCATCACGAACATCTTCACGTGTTGTTACTGCCATTAAAGGAAGCTCTTTAGGGAGTTGCGTTGGTACATCTTTAAGTGAATGTACTGCAATATGTGCTTCACCACGAAGCATGGACTCCTCTAACTCTTTAAGAAAAAGTCCTTTACCCCCAATTTTAGCTAAAGGCGCATCAAGAATTTTATCCCCTAATGATTTCATAGGAAGAAGTTCTACATGTAAGCCAGGATTGAGCTCTTCTAAACGTGCTTTAATGTGGATACTTTGCCACATTGCAAGTTTACTTTCACGTGTAGCGATGATAAGTTTTTCCATAATTTACTTAACCTTAACTGCTCTAAATTTTGCCTTTGAAGCATCTTTTTTTCCATCAAAAAACATTGTTGGAGTTCCATTAACCATTAAATTTTGTGCCACTTCCATATCAAATGCAGCATGTTTTTTAACGGCTGGAGTTTCGATATCTTTAAGTGTAATTTTAGTTCCTAACTGTTTATTAAACGCATCAAGAATTTTTTGGTTATCTTTTTCACGACCACCGACTTCTACTTTATACATCTCTAAAACAGTATCTTGACGACCTTCGAGCTCTGCAGCAACAGCAGCTTTAGTCAGTGCCACCGCAGCAGGGTGAAGCGATACTAATGGTAAATGATAATAATATATCGCAAATTTATTTGGATATTTTTTCATATAATTTACTGATTCTGGTACAAATTTACGACAAAATGGGCACAATGGATCTGAGAAAATTGCCACTTTATGCTCTGCATTTTCATTTCCATAAATAAGATTTGATTTTTGATAAAACTCTGGCTTAAAATCAGGAGCAATAGAATTTTTCAACTGCTCTCCTGTTTTAATATTTGTCAGATCAGCAGTCAAATAATCACCACTAACAAAATAGACCATACGCTGAGTAATAGGGCGCTCTGTATTGCCTTGTTTTACTGTTGCTTTAAGGTTAATCACCATAGCATCCCAACCTTTTGGGTCTTTAAGAGGCTTTGTATCAACCACCTTAACGTCTAAGGTTTTAATGGAAGGATTTCCTCCAATTTGCTTTTTTAAAAATGCCTCTACTTCTGAGTTACTTGCACCAAAAAGGCTAGTCCCTAGTAATGCTATCGCTGATAATTTCAACATCAATGACATCGTCGTCCTTTGTATAATTTGAATTTGATTGATCTGATTTGGAATTGTATTTTGCCGAAAAACGGTTAACCAATATACTCGTAAATACATGAAACTGTAAAAGTACACCAATAATATCCGTTAAAAATCCTGGAACTATTAATAAAACTGCACCTAAAAGTGTAAAAATATTCAACTCTTGAAACTTTTTCAGGTCAATCTGTTGCATAGAAACAGCACGCATATTCTCACCCAAGGTTGCTTGAAAATGAAAAAGTATATAGATACCTACAAAAGCACTTAAAATAATTTCACCAAATGTATTTAATCCACCAATTTCAGAGGAGATATTTACAGAAATCAGTACTTCAAAAAAGAGGTAAAGTAAAAAATATATCATGATAAAATATCCATCACACTTTCAAAAGCCTTCTCTGCTTCAATCACTATTTTTTCATCATCGTGACGTTTATAAAGTTGCACATTTCCATTAGCCAACTCTTTTCCAATGATAAGTGTATAAGGAAAACCAATCAGTTCTGCATCTTTCATCTTAAAACCAAAGCGCTCTTTTCTATCATCTATTATTACTTCAATACCTGCATCACTAAAAGCACTGTAGAGTTTTTCACCTAGAGTGATTTGTTGCTCTTTTTTAATATCTGAAACCATAATATTAAGTCTAAATGGTGCCGTTTTTTCTGTCCAGACACACCCTTTATCATCATGATGTTGCTCTATAACTGCAGCCATTAATCGACTCACACCCATGCCGTAAGTTCCCATAATTAAAGGTACAGCTTGACCTTTTTCATTTAAAAACTCTGCTTTTAGAGCTTTAGAATATGTTGTACCAAGTTTAAAGATATGCCCTACTTCGATACCTTTAGTAAAAGAGAGTTTTCCACTACAATGCGGGCATCCATCACTCTCTTGTACCTCTGCTAAATCAGTAAACTCTGCCTCTTTTATAATACTCATATCCATGCCAACACAGTGATAATCTACTTCATTCGCACCACAAATCATAGAAGTGGCATCTCTAAGTGAATTATCAAAGAAACATGGAGTATTTTCAATATCCAATGGTCCTAAAAATCCTGGTACAAAACCTTTACTTTCAAGTTCTTCTTCACTTATATCTACAAGTTCTAAAGCTTTAGCAGCATTTGTTGCTTTTACCTCTTGTAGCTTATCAGAGCCTCGTAAAAAGAAAAATACCACTTTTTCATCTTCTTCATAAATAGCACGTTTTGCAACAGTTTTTATAGTATAAAAAGAATCTACTCTAAAAAACTTGCTTAACTCTTCAATAGATTTAATATTAGGAGTTTTAAACTTATTAAACTCCGCTTCAGGAGCTTCAGGGATTTCTTGACGCTGCGAGCGTGTTGCGGCTTCAATATTAGCGCCATATTCACAATTACTACATATTGCAATTGTATCTTCACCACTATCTGCAATCACCATAAGCTCTTTAGAACCACTCCCACCAATAGCACCACTATCAGCTTCAACTATACGAAATTCTAAACCTAAACGTTCTAAGATACGTTTATATGCTGATTCCATCGCTTCAAATTCACGGTCTAAATCTGCTTCATTGGCATGAAAACTATACCCATCTTTCATAATAAACTCACGAGAACGCATCAGTCCAAAACGTGGACGTGCTTCATCACGAAACTTTGTTTTAATTTGATAAAGATTCATAGGGAGTTGCTTATAACTGCTTAGACGATTACGGACAATATTCACCATCATCTCTTCATGAGTTGGTCCTAGAACAAAAGTATTCTCTTTTCGGTCTTTAAAACGAAGTAGCTCTTTTCCAAACTTCTCAATACGTCCACTCTCTTGCCACAGTTCAGCAGGTGTTACAAAACTCAGTTCAACTTCTTGCGCACCACAACCTAACATCTCATCATTAATAATTGTCTCTATTTTACGTAAGACACGTTTTCCTAGAGGTAGATAATTGTACAATCCACTAGCAACTTGCGATACAAATCCAGCACGTGATAAATAGATATGACTTGCTAAGACAGCATCAGAGGGGGCCTCTTTTGCTGTGGGGATAAAGGCTTTGGAAAATCTCATTAGGGTTCCTTGTGGATGATATTATCTTCATCAGGTTCATTGAGTATTGTTTTCAAAGAACTGATTATGCTTGCTGATTTCGTTTCATGAACACTTTGACGCATCTGTATGCTCAAGTCATGCAATAGACGTTTTACAGACTGTTCACATGCTTTTTGCAGGGAGGTCTCATACTCTTTAGGGATATAGTTTTTAGCAATGACACGCTCACTCTCCACTTTAGCAGCATCAAAACCTCGTAAGTACAACTCTTTAATAAGTGGCTCAATAGAGAGACTTTTTAAGCCATCAAAAAAACTCATAGCATGTCGTCCAACAATAGAAAATGCCGCACAAGCTTCATCTTCACGCAGACTCAAGTTGTCATCCACAATACTTTTTAAATCATCAACAACAAAAATCTGAAGATCAGAGCGTTTTTTGACATCAATATCACGTGGTACAGCCATATCAAACCAATAACGCTTAAAAGAACAGTCACCCACCATTGCCTCAGTAATAATAGGTTCTAGTGCTCCCGTAGATGTAAAAATAAGATCATACTCATTGATAGCATGAAATAACTCATCATAATTACGAACTCTAGCCTTACATGTAAGTGCAATTTCTTCGGCTTTCACACGGGTACGATTCATGATAGTAATCTCTGCTTCATGACGTTGCAAGGTTTTTGCACTAATAACAGACATATCCCCCGCTCCAATTACCAAAGCACGTTTGCCTTCAAGTGAACCTACAACTTCATGTGCTTTAGCAACAGCTACGCTTGCTACTGATGTGGCTCCTGATGAGATATTCGTAACATTGCGAACTTCTGCTGCACACTTAAAAGCATAATGCACTGCACGTTCAAGCTTTTGATGACAATAGCCTTGATCTATTGCAAAGCGATAAGCATCTTTGAGCTGCCCTGCAATTTGTGTCTCCCCAACAACCATAGAATCCAAAGAACTTGCCACACTAAAAAGATGGTGAATAGCTCCTTGATCATCAAAGATATCAGCACGTCGTTCAAGCTCTTCTAAAGAGATTTCAGAGTGTTCTCCAAGCATAGCCAGAGCGTGTTTTGTAGCAATATTAACATCTTTACAACTTAAAACAATCTCTATACGATTACATGTAGAAACTAAAAATACCTCATTTATCATCTCATGAGTATGCAGTTTTCCAAGGTAGGCTGAGAGAGCATTATCATCAATGAAAGCTAGTTTTTCACGAATCTCTAAGGTAGAATTCTTATGTGTAAAACTAATCGTAAGATAGTGCATTAAAAATTTCGCTTCATCATAACTTCAATAATTTCTTTCAGTGCATCATCATCTACTGCTGCTATGGCTTCATCACTCAGTTTTCGAGCCAAAATAAAAGAACGCTCAATACTTTTATGTGCTTTCATTTGAGCTTTAATCCACAAAGAGTCTTCTTCACTCAACTCTTTTTTATGCAAGGCTTTTAATCTTATTTTATCACCATCATTTAAATCATGATAGAGATAAATGTACGGTAAAGTACACTTACCTTCAACATAATCATGAAGTGCTGGTTTTCCTAAAGTAGCTTCATCTGAGACAATATCGAGAATATCATCAATAATTTGAAAAGAGAGTCCTAGATTTTTTCCATACAGCGCATAAGAAACGGCATCTTTTCCTTCTAAAAGTGCTGCCGCTTCAGCTGCTGCTTCAATCAATGTTGCGGTTTTAAAATAGAGCATTTCAAGATATTTTTCTGCATTATCATTAAATGATTCTGCCATAGCAACATCCATCATCTCACCTTTGGAGAGAGCAGTAACTGAGTTGGCTATACACTTTGCAATAGGTTTATCAAAAGCAACTAGAGCGCTAAAACCTTTAGAGTATAAAATATCTCCAAGCATAATAGCCGTTTTTGAACCTTCCGTAGCATTTACTGAAGCCACCCCACGACGTAAATCAGCATCATCAATAACATCATCATGAAGTAAGCTTGCAGCATGAATAAGCTCTACAATAGCACTTAAAAGTGGTGCATCTTTATGAGTAGCAGCAATTTTAAAAATCAATTTGGCACGAAGGCGTTTGCCACCACTTAGTGTAGCAAAAAGTCTGCTGACTTCATCATAGTTAACTTCTTCAACTAATGTATTCATTATAGATTCAACACGTTCTAGCATCATATCACTACTCATTTTTTAAATACTCCAATTCAATCTCTTCTTCTTTATCAAAAAGAAAAATATCAAACTTACTCTCATTTTTTTTATAATCAAATTCCGTAAATTTTATTAAAAGATACGGAACTTTTATCTTGTATGCGGTGTGTGCTAAAAGCTCAATACGAACACTTTGATTTGTGTGATTTAGCTTTAAAGCATGCTGCGTGACAATATCATCAAAATTTCGTAAAACAACTAATACATTATTAGCATATAAGGTCCATCGAAACTCTAAAAGACGCTGACTTCCATCACTTTTAACCAAAAGTCGTTCTAGCTGATCTTTTTTAAGTGAAATACTTTTTGTTGTTTTCCACTCCTGTGCAAAGCTTACATGTAAGACTAAGCAGAGTATTAAAAAAGATTTCACAAACACCTATGTTCTTTTACTCATTTTGAGATAAAATATTCCCTACAGATTCAATATAAAGACTTTTAGTCTTCTCCTCAATATTATCAACATCACTGTATAGGCGCTGAATAATAAGCTTGTTGAAATCTTCACCGTACTTCTCTTCAACCATCATCTCTAAAATAGCTTGACGCTTCATAATACGGTCTAACTCTATTGTTGTTAAAACACGGCTCGCATTATAAACAATATCTATAAATTTACTTTGAGGT
>JAYEPE010000076.1:0-4370 GCA_034723735.1 Campylobacterota bacterium
TAGACCGATAAAAGAGCCAATCAAAGCACTTCCAACACCAATAAAGATAGAAATTTTTCCACCTTCAATTACACGTGCAAGTAGATCTCTTCCCAAACGATCAGTACCAAAAGGATGGCTAAAACTTGGATCTAAGAGTATAGAGTTCTTATCCAAAAGGTAGGGGCTTTGTGTATAGAAAAGAGAACCGATAAAGACAAAAAAGATAATACCCACTAAGAGGAGTAGGCTAAAACGTGGTAAATTCATACCTTACTGTTTGATACCCAATAAAGTCTGCATCATCTGATCAATTGTTGAAATAACCTTAGATGCTGCTCCATACGCAGTTTGATAACGAATTAAATTAGTAAGTTCTTCATCAATACTCACTTTTGAGATAGAATCAAATTCTAAGCTTACTGCATTGTATTGCGCTGTAATACTATCATTACGGATAATTTCAGCATTTGTTGTTGTTCCTACTTTTGTAACAATAGAGTCATAAAAACCATAGATAGAATCCGTATAAGTGTCTTCACCATCATAGAAATTCAAATCTTCAAACTGCATAGCCACCATCATCGTCGCAACTTGATTATCACCAGAAACAGGGGCTTTTGCTGCTGAAATTTTAGAAGTGTCTGCCGCTAAAGAACGATTTAGTTCAATATCTTTCGCACTGCTTCCATCAAAAAAACGATGCATCCCAATAGCACCTGCAAAATTACTAGCTTGCGTATCGCTATCAACAATGGAAAAAGTATATCCTTGAGATTCTAGACCACTTTTAAGTGCAAAACTTAATAAGCCATTATCATTATTAGGTGATGATGGATTCATAAATACAGGATCAATAAAATCATCAACATCATTAATAGCACTCCCATCATCATTGTCATCACTATTTACTTTTATCTGCCCAACTATAGATCTTGCATCAAATCCAACATCACCTTCATCCAAAGAAGAATCACCCATTACTGTTGCTGCATTTAATGTAATATTTCGTGTCGCTACTTGATTGCCATCAATATCGTAAATAACAATATCAAAACTTCCCTCTTGAAAATTTTTCTCTGTATTTATTAATGGAGAATCACTTCTAAAATTAAGATCACTTGAGTCCATTTGTGTTGTTGCACTTTGAGCATATATATTATTTGTATTTTCAATCAAGCCCTGTGCAAAAGCATCAAGCATATTTATAGTATCTTGCAAAGTGCCATCTTCAGGTTCATTAGTCAGTGAATTTACTTCGGAGCCACGTAATTCTAAAATAGCACCTATTTTACCACCTTTAATTGTCTGCTCAAATGGAATTTTCACTCCATCTTGACGCATGTAATACAGATCATGAAAACCATGGGCATTTTTATCATTGGTAGCACCAATAGGATGAAATGAGCCACCATCAATAATATTAAATCCTGCAACTTGTAAAGAGTATGTTCCTCTATCTGTTGCAATATTTGTATCAACAGAAGTATTTGACTCAATCAATCCATCAAAAGCTTCTCCACCAACCAACTTAGCAATACTCTCTTCTAAAAGATTACGTCGATCACGCAGATCATTGGCATTATCACTGCTAATACTTTCAATTTCATTAATAGAGATATTAAGATGCGTAATTTCTTCTGCCATCATATTAACCTCATCAACATAGGTAACCATCTGTGCATCAAGAGAATCTTGCAAGCCTGACACTTGATCACGAGTTTGAGAGATATTTTGAGATAAGGTCTGTGTCTGCTGTGCTAAAGCAATTTTCATCGCCTCATTATCAGGGTTGTCAGCAAAAGATTGCCATAAATTAAAATAACGATTCAAATCAGCCTTAATACCAACACCATCAATATCAGGAAAATAGGTAGAAAGCTCTTCAAGCGTACTACGTTTAAAATCAGAATTTGCCTTATCATCACCAGCTGATACAAAACGATCAAAAACAAATTTATCAAAAATACTTGCAATTTCAGTAATCTGAACACCATTGCCAGAAACACCCTGCACTAGGCTTACAGGATGAGCGGCACTTGTCACTACACGTTGACGCGTATATCCCTCTGTATCAACATTGGCAATATTATGACTCGTTACATCAACACCGACTTGTGCGGCATTAAGCCCACTATAGCCAATATGTAAAGAGTTAAATATGGAAGCCATCACACCCTCACTTTCAAAAAGGTAGAATCACTAGAGGCTACTTTTTTATAGCCTTGCATCTCAGTAGGGACAACACGTTCAAGCAATTCATTATAAAATGATCCTACACTTAATACCATTTTGGCATAACGTTGATTGACTTCACGCAAGCGTGAAAGTTCAAACTTTAGATTTTCCAATTCATGATGTTCACTCTTGTCTAGCAAAGTTGAAAGTCCTTTTTCAGGATTTGCACTCATTTTTTTAGATATTTCATGATCAATCATTGCTTTTTTTGATTCAAAACTTTTAAGACGCTCTTCTTTCATAGCAAGACGCTCAAATTGATTATCATGTGCTGCTGTCTGAATATCATCAATATCTTTTTGTGAAATTTCTATAAGATCTCTAAGATCTTTAAGTGCACTTTGCAAGTGGTAAGATAGCATCATAAACTCCTTGTCTTTACTTTTATTCTATTTTAATTACATTATTTCATCAGCAATTTTTTCAGATAATGCTTGAAGATCGATACGGTATTGCCCACTCTCAATTTCAGCTTTTATCTGCTCGATTTTGCTAGTATCGCCTTGTTTGCTCACGCTACTACCCTTTTGAGTATTTTTTGTCGCTTCTTGATAATTAGCATGTGTCACCGAAGCATTCACTTGAGAAATCATCTCGTATCCTTCTTTTTCCCCTTAGATATAAGGGGTTCATTTTATGTTTATGATATCTACACATACTATCGGTAAAATCGCAAAAAACTTTAGGATATTCTTATTAAATTTCATGTTTTTCTTGGGTTAAATGCTCAAAAAGAATCTGAGAAAAACCAAAACTTCCAGCACTCGCTTTTGAGAGCTCATCACGATACATTGATTTATATACTTTAGTACCGGGATCCTTACTTCCAAAAAGACCTTTATCACTATCTTTCATGGCGTTATCTAACATCATTTTAATGATAATTGCCTCAAACTGATCCGTTCTTTCACGAATTGCGGCCTCATCCTGCGAAGCATTTATCTGCGGTATTTTTCCATATTCTTGAGCAAGCATACCTTGAGAAATTTGTGTATTCATTAGATAATCTCCAAATCAGCCACAATAGCACCAGAACTTTTCATTGCTTCAAGAATAGAGATAATATCCTTAGCAGTTGCTCCTAATTTTTGAAGTGAACGTGTAATATTGGCTACTGTAGTTGTCCCTTTTTTTGTATAGAGTTCATTTTCATTTAAACCTATCACGAGATTTTCATCTATTTTTACGCTACCATCAGGACTTTTCAGTTCATCCATAGCTAAAACCTTAATTGTAATATCACCATGAGTAATAATAATAGGCTTCACTTCAATATCAATACCTGAGACAACTGTTCCCGTACGCTCATTAATAACAATTTTAGCCTTAGGTGTATATGCAATACTTGTTTCTTGAATCTCTGCTAAAAATTCAATCATTGAAAGATTAGCAGGACGTTTGAGGCGAATTGTTCGAGGATCAAGTGCTACTGCTACTTGTGTGCTATAGACATCATTAACTGTATTTTGGATAGCAATAGCATTTGTGAAACTTGCATCTTTTAGTGAAAGAGTAATCTCTTCTTGATGATATAAGTCATGAATGATTTCACGCTCTACAACACCACCGTTATAGACAACACCTGCTGTTGGATGCGATTCACTCCCTGTACCACGCATATTTTTACCACCAATGCTTAATGCACCTTGTCCAAGAGCATATATCTTACCATCGACCCCTTTTAAAGGAGTCATAAGCAAGGTTCCCCCCTCTAATGATTTAGCATCACCAATAGAAGAGACAGTAATATTAAACTTATCACCTTGACGTGAAAAGGCACCTAAATTAGCAGTAACAACAACCGCTGCAACATTTTTGGATTTAATATCTGAAGGACTCATATCAATATTCATAGCCTTAAGCATATTTGAAATGGACTGCAATGTAAATTTTGAAGTAGTTCCATCACCTGTTTTTTTCAATCCTACAACCAATGAATAACCGATGAGTTGATTATCACGAACACCCACGACATTGGCAAGATCAATAATTTTAGTTGCATACAGTGTGAGAGATAACGATAAAAATAAAAATAATTTGAACATACAATTTCCTTAATACTCAATGAAAAAGCAAATGGTGTTCCAAATTTATATGTTACAATTACAAAACTGAACTATTAGGTAGCTTTATAATGGATAGAATACATTTAC
>JAYEPE010000077.1:0-4308 GCA_034723735.1 Campylobacterota bacterium
ATATCTTTTCTTTTTTGTACCTTATCTACAATAATCGCCATACTTAGCCTTTAAGATAATGACTGACCGTCGGTCATTTTAAGAATTGTATATTTTTAGAACTTAAGAGAAGCTTTACATGTAAGCATAATGACTCTGTAATATATTAGTGATATTTTTGTAATGTTAGTGAAATGTAGTTAGTGCAAAATACCAGTATAAAATCTTTATGAGGACTTTTTATGCCGACATTTACATCTGACTTAGAAAAATATATTATGAATCGTTATTTTATCAATCGTATCAATGTGAATATTATGATTGAGGATGAGTGGGAGTATATAGAAGAGTATATGACAAATCCAGAGGGAACGATAGAGCATATCGCTCAAGAGCTTATAGAAATCTATATGGCAGCGTAAAGATGGCTATATCAGTTGAAAGCTATGTAGCTCATAATTACCCACAATTTGATAAATTTCCAACTTTAGTTCGTCAGGGAATTATTCGCCTTTTTAAAAGTCTTTTTCATGAAAATGAGATCAATACTTTTTTACAAGAACATGCTCAAAAAGATGCTTTTAGTTTTATAGAAGCGATACTTGATCATTTTGAACTCGATATTGGTATCAATACAAACGAACTTTTACGTATCCCTTCTTATGGAAAAGTGGTGATTATAGCTAACCATCCTCTTGGCGCTTTGGATGCCTTAGCGCTCTTACATGTAATCAGTGATGTCCGTAAAGATATTAAAATAGTGGCGTCTACTTTTTTAAGTCATTTTGATAATCTTCAAGATGTTTTGATTCCTGTTGACAATATTCGTGGAAAGATGGAGCGTAGCTCTGTAGAGTCGATTTATGAGGCCTTAAAAAAAGAGCAAGCAGTTATTATCTTCCCCTCAGGTGAAGTGAGCCGTGCCCGTCCTGATGGTATCAAAGATACCGCGTGGCGTCGTGGTTTTTTAAAGATTGCACAGAAGATGCAGGCGCCAATTTTACCGATTTTTATTGATGCTAAAAATTCTAAAAAATTCTATATGCTCTCCATGCTAAACAAATCATTAGCAACAGCGACACTGCCAAATGAGATGTTTGCTTATCATAGCAAGTCTATCGGTTTTCGTATTGGAAAAAGTATTCCTTACGAGAGTTACAATATACCATCATTAAATACAAATGATAGAGTCAAACTTTTACGTAAACATTTTTACCGTGTAGCTAAAAAACGTAGAGCTATCTTTAAAACTTTTAATGAAATTGCCTTGTCAGAAAATCGTCAAGAACTTAAAAATGAGCTTAGTTCAGCAAGAGACCTTGGACATACAAGTGATGGTAAAAAAATTTATCTCTATAATAGCGAAAGAGAGAGTCCTGTTTTAAAAGAGATTGGACGACTTCGAGAGATTAGTTTTCGTCAAGTTAAAGAGGGAAGTGGCAAAAAACGTGATTTGGACGAGTTTGATTATCACTACCATCATATTGTTTTATGGGATGAAAATGATTTAGAAATTGTAGGCTCATATCGCATAGCTGAAGCCCGTGAAATCATAGATATGCTCGATATTGAAGGACTATACACAGCAACACTTTTTAGATATGACAAAGAGTTTGATAAATACTTTAATCAAGGCATAGAACTTGGTCGTAGTTTTGTACAACCAAAGTATTGGAATTCGAGAGCTTTAGATTATCTCTGGCAAGGTATAGGTGCGTATCTCAAAGTAAATCCACAAATTAGATATATGTTTGGTCCTGTAAGTATTTCACGCTCTTACAATGATGAAGCAGTTGCACTATTAGTCTTTTTTTATCTTACATATTTTGGTGCAAAAGAGAAAAGTGTTAGTCATATAGAGAGCTATCAGATAAGTGCATTAAATCGTGAACGCTTTGAGCTTCTCTTTACATGTAAGAATTATCGTGAAGATTTGGTGACACTTAAAAATGAGCTTCAATCTATGGGGTACGCTATTCCAACTCTTTATAAACAGTATAGTGATTTATGCGAAGATGAGGGAGTGCAATTTATGGATTTTGGAATTGATAGGGATTTTGACAACTGTGTCGATGGCTTTTTAGTTGTTGATTTAACTAAACTAAAACCTCAAAAACGTAA
This sequence comes from Campylobacterota bacterium, assembly GCA_034723735.1. Lineage (GTDB taxonomy): Bacteria > Campylobacterota > Campylobacteria > Campylobacterales > Sulfurimonadaceae > S010-53. The sequence continues at coordinate 2,101 of JAYEPE010000077.1, forward strand.
ACGTTATCTTGGTGAGTAAGGGCTAAAGTAAATCTTTAGCCCTTAGCTTTATGCAGCTTTTTTAGCAGCTTTCACAGCTACTTTTTTTGCATCTTTTTTCTTAGTTGTTTCTGCTTTTAAAACTTTTTTAGTTACTTTTTTAGTAACTGCATCAACATTCTTTTTCTTAATGTCTTGTTTTGCTACAGCTTTCGCAACTACTTTTTTAACTTCTTTTTTCTTTAAAACTTTTGCCATTGGTGGCTCCTTATCTATTTAAATTTATAAATTACTAACTATTAGTAATAAATTATAGAGATTATACTCTTTTTATAAATGCTTGTCAATAAAATAAGGAAAAAAGTAATAAAATATAGTTAATTTATTATGCTCGGGCACTTAAGAAGGAAAATGATGACTTTTATTGATTTTAAAAAACTACTTTTAGATGCAGAGATTACTTTGCCAAAGTTTAGTAAACTTATTAAAGTAAGTGAAAAGAATATCCAAGCCTATAAGAAAAAAGGTGAAGTCCCTAACCCTATAGCTGTCATTGCTCTCTGTTTTGCTGATATGCACCAGTCAGGTGTTGATTATAGAGCTCGTATTGAAACTCTTAATCTTCAAGCAAAAGAAAAAAAAGGTGTGGGTTTTGCGAAGAAAGAGAGTGTAAACGAAAAACTCTCGTAAGTTCTATGTTCTAAATGAAATATTTGAGTAAAAGCTATAGGGCACCTATATTAAGTCACATATCTTAGATTTCAAAGTTTGCAATTCATTGTCATCTAATTTAGTTACAAGACCTTTATCTACTTGTATTCTTTTAAAATCAAGTGTACACACCCAATTAGCCACGATAAAACTCTTCTCTTTTAAATTATCTCTTGCTTCTATCTCTATTTTATATTCTGTTTGTATATCTTGCGTAGAGAGAGGGACAACTAAAACAGACTGAAACTTACTAATAGATAGAGCACGATTTAAAAAATTATTTTGCATAATTACGGCTGGTCTTACTTTGCCAAATTCACTATTATACTTCTTTGCAAAATCTACAAGATAAACTTCACCTTGTACAATCATATCTTATCTCCTAAATCAGCAGTCACATTTTCTAATATCTCAGGATGTTCGCACTCTAGCAGACCACTATTTCGTTTTAACCACATTTGATATTCTATCTCTTTGAGTGCTTCACTTATATAAGATTCATAACTTGCAGGGATAACAATACTTTTAAGTTCATTTTTTCGTTTGTCTTTGATATACACTATATCTTTGATATCACTTATAAGCTTGGGATGTTTAGCTATTTCATTTACTGCTAATATCATACAGTCTCCTTTATATGTATATTAATATATATAAACTAATAAACTAATTAATAAAATATATTAGCAATTGGGGAGGAGCAAGAAGCTGTAAATATTTTGCGCTACTGATGCTAATATAGCCTTCATATACGAGGCGTTGAAAATACACTTTTAAAATATGTTACATTTGTACTCAAATAATTAAAAGTAAATATTCAACGCCTGACCCGAATGGCACTAGTATTTAGCAAACTTTAAAATCCCCCAAAGTTCTAAAGTTCTATCAGGGATAAACCAAGTCTCTTTTTTGTCAATTATCTCATCTTTAAACAAGGAGTTAAAAGCAGATAAAAGAGCTTGTTTGGATATATGAAACTCATCTAAAATATCTTTTTTATAAAAGTCTGTATGACTTGAGAGTATTTTAAATGCTTTCTTTTTATTTAGAGATAAGCCATCATACATCATCGAAAAAGATGAGTCTTTAGATAAAACAATCTCTTCAATGACTTCATCTATAGACTCTTTTGTTATTGCTTTTTTCTTATGTACTAGATGCAAGATATGACATATATGCTGAATAAGTTTTGTTTCACACTTAGCCTTATCGATAATATATAAAATTAAAGAATCACTAATATTTAGATGTTTTTGAATATACTCTATGTAGTCTTCACTCTTAATACACCCTAACTCAAAATGTGTTGCCATCTCATAAAGAGGTGCTTTATATTTAAATAATTCAGTCAAAGTGTGCCTTTTACTTCCTAAAAATATGTATGAAATATTTTTTTGTTCTTGCATATATTTTCTTAGAACTGCATCTATTTTTACATTTTTTATTAGAGATATTTGCTGAAACTCATCAATAATTAAAACTATTCTTCTACTTTCACTCATCTTAAATAAAGCATTA